>DAOVYA010000036.1 GCA_030635865.1 Gammaproteobacteria bacterium
ACATGGCGGCCGGTGAACCAAGTCCACCGGCACCAATTATTAATGCGCGTGCCGAGAGCAGTTTTTCCTGTCCCGCTATATCAACCTGTGGCAGCATGATCTGCCGGCTGTAGCGGAGTAGTTGGTCATCGTTCATGAATAATTAACCCTGTTATTTCTAGTTCACCAACCCCGTCATCACGAGCTCACCAACCTCGTCATCGCGAGTTCACCAACTCTGTCATTGCGAGCGAAGCGCGGCAATCTCATGAAGCTGGCAGCGGACTTGGGGTGTTCTCATTACGAGATTGCCGCGTCACTTCGTTCCTCGCAAAGACGGGGCTTGTTTTTACCGCATCACTTTGTTTATCGCAAAGATGAGGTACTTTGGTTGATCGGTGATTTTTGAAAATATAAATGTGCAGAAACTTACTGGAGTACTGTCACCTGGCCTTTGACGGAAATATATTTTGTTTTACAGGTAACGCCGCAGGTATTCGGGACGGTGATCGCGGCAACCGTGCGGTCGACGCAGGTAACGGGTGATGAATGCATCCCGCGTACAGTCAGCCTGGTCATGTTTACCACCATTGCATTCAATGTCCTCCAGGTAGTAGCAGACGGCGCGCATGAAACGGCAGAAGAAACTGGTGCGAAGTTTGTAGCCAAACTCCTGCAACAGTGCCTCGATGATTTGCATGGTGATTTCTCTTACGTTGTAACTGACAAGCAGACGGTTCGGGCCTGTAATGCGCACATGCTGTACGCCTTTCACATCGCGCAACAGTGCCGCGGCGGATTCTGCAAATGCAGGGTCCTGGTTGGGTTGAATCAGCCAGATTGTCCTGTGTTTCAGCTTTTCGATCATACAACCACTCTAGCGTTAAGGAATTAAATAGCAAGCTGGCCCCAATTTTACCCTCACAGGCCTGCCGGGTGGGCAGAAATCCGGGGTTTTAAATGGCCTCCGGGGAAAAAGCTCTATTTTCTGCCCATACAGACCCGGTCGAGACCGGCTTCGTCGCTGCGGGAACTGATCTCAAGGTAGCCATGCTCACTGAGCCGCTGTTTGACCCTGTCGGCCTGGTTGTATCCATGCTCCAGCATCAACCAGCCCTGCTCCCGCAGGCAGTGACGGGCACACGCCACAATATGGTTCAGGTCATTCATGCCATCCGGTCCCGCTGCCAGGGCAATGCGGGGCTCAAAGCGGACGTCACCGAGCTCGAGATGCGCATCCTGGTCCTCGATGTATGGAGGGTTGGTGAGAACAAGGTCAAAAGGTTCGTGCGGCAATGGATCACACCAGTTTCCGTGAATGAAGTTGATATTTTCAATGCCGAGGTTTCTGGCGTTGCTGGCGGCAATTGCAAGAGCCCTGGGGGACACGTCTGTGGCAACAATCCGGCAGCGCGGACGTTCATGTGCAATGGCCAGTGCAATTGCCCCGCTGCCCGTACCAAGGTCGGCAATATGCAAACAGCTGTCAGCTGGAATCTTCTCCAGCGCCAGGGTGACCAGTGTTTCGGTTTCCGGGCGCGGTATCAGGGTATCTGCACTGACAGCAAGTGGTAATGACCAAAATTCACGTTGGCCTGTCAGATAGGCAACCGGTTCGCCGGATGCGCGTTTGGTCACCAGTTGATGGAACTGCTCGCGGGTTTCCTGTGACAGTATTTTCTCGGGCCAGGCATGCAGATAGCTGCGGTTTTTTTCTAAAATGCTGGCCAGTAATACTTCTGCGTCCAGTCGGCCCGTGTCTGACCCGAGTGTATCTGTTGCATCTTCAACCAGTCTCCTGATCAAGGCATCATCCTCCCTGTTCATTGAGTGCGCTCAGTAGATCTGCCTGGTATTCATTAATGAGTGGCTCAATAGCAAGATCCAGGTTGCCGGCCAGGAAATCATCGAGCTTGTAAACGGTCAGGTTTATACGGTGGTCGGTCATGCGTCCCTGCGGGTAATTGTAGGTGCGTATACGCTCTGAACGGTCACCGCTCCCCACCAGTAAACGGCGTGCTTCCGTTTCCTCTGTTTTTTGCTTTTCCTGCTCTGCATTCAGCAATTTAGCGGCAAGCAATGACATGGCCCGTGCCCGGTTCTTGTGCTGGGAACGTTCATCCTGGCACTCGACAACGATGCCGGTCGGGATGTGTGTCAGCCGGATTGCCGAATCTGTTTTATTGACGTGCTGCCCACCGGCGCCAGAGGCCCGGAAGGTATCTACCTTGAGATCGGCCGGGTTGATCTCAACCGGGTCAATCTCTTCGGCCTCCGGCAGGATGGCAACTGTTGCTGCGGAAGTATGGATGCGACCCTGTGATTCAGTTTCAGGTACCCGCTGTACACGGTGGGCACCGGATTCGAATTTCAGCCGGGAATAGGCTCCGTGGCCAACAATACGCGCAATGATTTCCCGGTAGCCACCATGCTCGCCGGGGCTTTCGCTAAGTACTTCTACCTGCCACTTGTTGAGTTCGGCATAGCGTGCATACATGCGGAACAGGTCACCGGCGAAAATAGCGGCCTCGTCGCCACCGGTACCGGCGCGGATTTCAAGGAATATATTGCTGTTGTCGTGCGGGTCTTTTGGCAACAGCAGTTTTTGTATTTCCAGCTCCAGTTCCGAACTGGTGGTGCGGGCGTTTTCAAGTTCTTCCTCGGCCATGTTCTTCATGTCCGGGTCAGGGTCCCTGAGCATTTCCTGCGCAGATTCCAGGTCATCCTGCGCCTGTCTCCAGGCCTTGAAGGTGTCAACAACCGGGGTGAGTTGTGCGTACTCAACCGAGAGGTTCCGGTAACGGTCCTGGTCTGCGATGGTTTCCGCATCAGCCAGCAGGGCGCTGACTTCGTTGTGACGCTCTTCAATCTGTTCCAGTTTATTGGCGATGCTGGTTTTCACGGGATGTTACTTTTTGTCCTTGATATGGAACAGGGTGCGCACTGCATCGAGCAGACCGGTGTTACCACCGGCTACAGCTGAACGCAGGTTGACGCTGGGATCATGTGTCAGTTTGTTGATGAGATTGCGTGTCAACGTCTCAACGACTTCTTTGGGTGGTGTGCCCTTGTCCAGTTGCTGATTGGCTTTATCAAGGACTTCTTTGCCCAGCGCCTGTGCGTGCTCGCGATAGGCCCGCAGGGTCGGGACCGCCTCAAGGGACTGTGTCCATGTGCTGAAGTGTGTGACTTGCACTTCGATGATTTCTTCGGCCTGCTTCGCGGCTTCCTGGCGTGAGCGCAAATTCTCCTCGATAACCAGCTTGAGATCATCGACGTTATACAGGTAAACATCGTCAAGTTCGGCCACATCCGCAGCGATGTCAGGAGGAACCGCGAGATCTACCATGAAGACGGGCCGGTGTCTGCGACCCTTTAGTGCCGTGACAACTGTTTCCCTGTCGAGGATTGACCCGGTGCTGCCTGTTGACGAGATAACAATGTCTGCTTCTGGCAAATGCGCGGAAATTTCGTCCAGGCCAATACCATAGCCATCGAAGTGCGCTGCCAGATCATGCGCGCGCTCAACGGTGCGATTTGCGATGATTATCTTTCCAGTGCCCTGTTCATGCAGATGACGGGCAGTGAGTTCGATGGTTTCACCGGCGCCGATCAACAAGGCTGTTTGTTTCTCAAGACTGCCGAAAATTTGCATTGCCAGGCGGACAGCCGCAAACGCTACTGATACCGGGCTGGCACCAATGGCGGTGTCAGTGCGGATTTGTTTGGCGACGGAGAAGGTGTGCTGGAACAGGCGGTTCATCAGGGTATGAATGCTGCCTGCATCGAGGGCAATTTGATAAGATGCTTTCATTTGACCCAGGATCTGGGGCTCTCCCAGGATCATGGAATCCAGCCCTGCGGCTACCCGCAATGCATGGCGGACAGCCGCTTCGTCTGTATGGATATAAATGTGGTCATTCAGGCTGCCCTGGCACAAATTATGAAATTGGCACAGCCAGTCGGTGATGGGATCAAATTCCCGGTCTTTCTGGGTGCAATACAGCTCTGTCCGGTTGCAGGTCGAGAGAATAACGGCCTCGTAGACACCTTCCAGTGCGGTGAGTTCGGTCAGCGCGTTGTCCAGCTGTTCCGGCGGGAATACCACTTTTCCGCGTACCTCAACAGGTGCGGTGGTGTGATTAATGCCTAGAACGGTCAGGTGCATAAGGGAAATTCAAGATAATTCAGAAACGAACGTAAAATTCTGCATTGCCGGGTATGTTAATACAAGTTGAGGGTAAATCCTGCGGCAAGTACAGGAATTATATATCGGGGCCCGACATTTTACGCGCATTGGAGTACACAGGGTTTACGCGGGACTGATAGAATGGCAGGGATGGAGAATCAGATGACAGGATTGGAAAGAATGATATATCGCCTGGGGCTCATGCTCATGCTGCTCGGCCAGGTGGCTTCATGTGCCGTTCAGGAGCATAAGCCCCCCGTGCAGGCTGCATCGGTTGAACCGCTACAGGAACAGCCGGCGGACGAGCCTGGCGCTGCAGAGATTGCGACCCAGACACTCACAAAAGAGATGATGTTCGACATCCTGCTGGCTGAGATTGCCGGACAGCGGGGTGAGCTGGATGTTTCCGCGCCGCACTACCTGCAGGCGGCCGAGGAGGCGCAGGACCCCCGCGTTGCTGAACGTGCTGTCCAGATCGCCATGTATGCCAAGAAATTCGATATTGCCAAGCGTGCCGCGCGTCGCTGGGTGGAGCTGGATGGCGACAACCTGGAGGCGCATAAAATATTGACGGCACTTGCCCTGCGCACTGGTGATATGAATGAAGTGGTTGCGCAGATGGGTTATTTGCTAAGCATTACGAAGAGCCGGAAGGACGGCTATCGACTCGCAACAGCCATCATGGCGCGTAATACCGACAAGCTGGCTGCATTAACAGCGATGGAAGAGCTGGCTGCCAAAGACCCTGACAGCCCTTATGCACAGATGGCGCTGAGCCGTACTGCTGTAATGGCCGACCAGTTGGACCAGGCACTGGAGGCGGTCGACCATGCATTACAGTTGAAGCCTGATTTACACGCTGCCGTGATCCTCAAGGCGCAGATCCTGGTAGGAATGGAGCGCAAGGAGGAGGCTGCGCAGCTTTTGCAGGAGGCGACTGACAGGTACCCGGATAACCTGGAGATGCAGTTTGCCTATGCCCGGTTATTACTGGATGCGCAGGATTTTGAGGGTGCCCGGGAGCGGCTTGGCCAGGTGGTCAGGCTGGAGCCGGACAATGTGGATGCGATCTATTCGCTGGGGTTACTGGAGCTGGAGGCAGAGCGGTACAAGGCTGGTGAAAAACACTTCAGGAAGTTACTCAAATTAAAAAAGAGAGTACAAAGCTCCTATTACTACCTTGGTTATGCCGCGGTTAAACAGGGCCATGATGCCAAGGCACTTGACTGGTACCGCAAAGTCGAGTCGGGTGATTTCTGGAGCCAGTCACAATTGCATGTCGCTGAGATAATGGTCAGGCAGGGCAGGGTTGATGAGATGCAGGATTACTTGCGGGTGTTACGGCAGAAGAACCCTCAAACCACTGTAGCGTTCTTTCTTATCGAGGGACAGGTTTTGTCAGATGCCGGTTACCTGGAAGAGGCCTACACTGCGTACGGGCAGGCACTTGAAACTGATCCGGACAATGAAGATTTGCTCTATGCCCGGGCCTTGCTCGCACAGAAAATGGGACAACTCGACCTTGCCGAGCAGGATATGCGACACATCCTCGGTAATGATCCTGATAATGTTCGTACACTGAATGCATTGGGTTATACGCTGGCAGACCAGACAGACCGCTATGAAGAAGCGCTTGGCTATATCAAGAAGGCACTGGAACAAAAACCGGATGATCCGGCTATCATCGACAGCATGGGATGGGTGCAATTCAGGTTGGGTAACCTGGAGAAAGCCCGCTATTTTCTGGAGCAAGCCTGGGACCTGACAAAGGATAGTGAAATCGGTGCGCATCTTGGTGAAGTCCTGTGGGCGCAAGGTGAGTATGAGACAGCACGCAGAATCTGGGAAGAAGCAAAAGCGGACAACCCGGATAATCCGGTGTTGCTGGATGTACTCAATCGAATCGATCCGTAATCAGCGGAGCCCCGGACAGTTGTACACCTCTGCCTTGAGGTTCTACGTAAGTGAATAACGCCCTGCGCAGCAGATCCCTGCGAACATTCCTGTCTGTTCTGTCAGCTGGCCTGCTGCTGGCCGGCTGTGCGGCAACTCCAACCGGTGAAAGCACAGGACTGTATGGGGGGCAATCTCCAGTGGCGATCAGTGACTGGCAGTTAACCGGGCGCTTTTCGCTGACCCGCGAGGAGCAAGGCTGGCATGCGGGTTTATTCTGGCAGGAACAGGGCGATCAATATCAGTTGAAAATTTCCGGGCCTATGGGGCAGGGGGCATTCAGACTGAGGGGTGATGCCGACGGTGTATTGCTGGAGCAGTCCGATGGACAGACCCTCGCTGCCCAGGATGCGGAAGCCCTGTTGTACCAGGCAACCGGCTGGCACTTGCCGGTAAGCGGGCTACGCTACTGGATCCGTGGCCTGCCGGTCCCGGAATTACGCGCACAGGCCAGTCGCGATGCACAGGGCCGGTTGACCCGGCTGGAGCAGTCCGGCTGGGTAATTTTCTATAACCGTTACGTGTTGGTTGATGGTGTGTACTGGCCGGTAAAGTTGCGGCTTGTCCGGGAAGACATTTCTGTGCGGCTGGTGATTGATCAATGGCAGCCCGGTGTGGCCACAGGGTTTGAGCCGTGAGTAGTATCGAAATCCCGGCTTCCGCCAGTGGTCCCTGGCCGGCGCCAGCCAAGCTCAACCTGTTTTTGCATATCACCGGGCGGCGGGCAGACGGTTATCATGAGTTGCAGACGCTGTTCCAGTTTTTGACGTATGGCGACTGGCTGTATTTTGATATTCAGGACGGGGAGGACATCTGTTTGTCCGGAACGCCTGCCGGGGTCCCGGAGGCGGATGACCTGTGCGTGAAAGCGGCGCGGCGGCTGCGTGAAACGACCGGGTGCACTGCCGGTGTGACCATATATAACGACAAGCGTCTGCCGCCAGGCACCGGGCTGGGAGGCGGCAGTTCCGATGCGGCAACCACACTGATTGTGTTGAATAAGCTTTGGGGGCTGGGGTTGGAGACCCGTCAATTGGCGGAGCTTGGTTTTGGGCTCGGGGCAGATGTCCCGGTATTCATCCACGGGTATTCCGCCTGGGCCGAGGGTGTGGGTGAGATTCTCACCCCGGTGACCCCCCCGGAAAGCTGGTTTCTGGTCGTGATCCCGCCGGTAAACGTTTCAACTGCGGGTATTTTTTCCGACACGGAATTGACACGGGACACGCCGCGGATGAAAATACCCGACCTTCTTTCAGGCTGTGGCCGGAATGACTGCGAAGCGCTGGTCCGTCGCAGATACCCGGAGGTAGCAGCGGCTCTTGATTGGCTGGATGGATTTTCCCAGGCAAGGATGACCGGGACGGGTGGAAGTGTCTTCGCAGTTTTTGATTCGGAGACAGATGCAGAGGTCGTAGCCGGCCAGGTGCCGGATGGTTGGGAAAGTTTTGTTGCCCGGGGAGTAAACCGGTCACCCTTGTTGTCGGCAATGGAGTGATCGCGGGAGCGGTTCCGCGTACGTGCGTTGAATAGCGTATTTTTTTGGGACGTCGCCAAGTGGTAAGGCCCGGGGTTTTGATCCCCGTATGCGCAGGTTCGAATCCTGCCGTCCCAGCCATAAATATTTTTGGCGCAATAGTAAAATGACGGCAGGATGAGAACCTCTAACTGGAAAGCTGAACAGCTTATGAATAATTCGTCCGTACCTGATTCTGACAGCCGGATGATGGTGTTTACAGGGAATGCAAACCCGAGGCTGGCGGAAGCTATAGCAAGTCAGTTACGCCTGCATCTTGGCCATGCCAACGTCAGTAGTTTCAGCGACGGGGAAGTACAGGTGGAAATTATGGAGAACGTCCGTGGCAAGGACGTTTTCATTGTGCAGCCAACGTGTACACCTACGAATGACAATTTAATGGAGTTGCTGGTGATGATTGATGCCTTGCGTCGCTCATCAGCATATCGTATTACGGCTGTAATACCGTATTTTGGTTACGCAAGACAGGATCGCCGTCCGCGTTCGGCACGTGTGCCGATAACTGCCAAGGTTGTTGCCAGGATGATTGGTAATGTAAAGGCGGACCGGGTTTTGACCGTGGATTTGCATGCGGACCAGATACAGGGGTTTTTTGATATCCCGGTGGATAATGTTTATGCCTCCCCGATATTGCTGGGCGATATCTGGAAGCAGAAGTACCCCGAGCAGATCGTGGTCTCGCCTGATGTTGGCGGTGTGGTCAGGGCGCGTGCTGTAGCGAAACGTCTTGATGACGCGGACCTCGCTATCATCGACAAGCGCCGTCCGCAGCCGAACGAGGCAAGGGTGATGAATATCATCGGTGAAGTTGAAGGCCGGACCTGTGTGCTGGTTGACGACCTTGTTGATACAGCCGGTACCCTGTGCCTTGCTGCGCTGGCCCTGAAGGAGCAGGGCGCTGCAAGAGTGGTTGCCTATTGTACGCATCCAGTACTGTCCGGCGCAGCCGTGGACAACATTGAGGCATCGGAGCTGGATGAACTGGTGGTAACGGATACTATTCCGTTGCGCGAGAGTGCGAGTGCATGCAAGAAGATACGCCAGCTGAGCATTGCCACTATGCTGGCGGAGACCATGCGTCGCATCAGCATGGAAGAGTCTGTCAGTTCGCTGTATATGGACTAGGAGTCTATTTCTGGACAGGCTCCTGAAATATTAATCGCGGTTCTGTTTCAGTTTGAGTAGGGCCGCATCGTGTCTCCCCTGGTCGCGGGTGAGATGATACCTGCACCGCAAGGTGTGTTTTTTGGAGAAGTAACATGGCTATTAGTTTTGAATTAACAGCAGAGTCACGTGCTGATACAGGTAAGGGTGCGAGCCGCCGCCTGCGTCATGCGGGCAAGATCCCTGCCATTATCTATGGTGGTGGAAAGGACCCTCAATCGCTGACTCTGTCGCACAACGAGGTGCTCCGCAATCTTGAGCACGAGGCTTTTTATTCACATATCCTCAGCGTCAGGATTGACGGCAAGGAAACACGGGCTATCCTGCGTGATTTGCAGCGTCATCCAAGCCGGCACCTGATCCTGCACATGGATCTGCAACGTATCAGTGAGACCGAGAAATTGAAGACGCATGCGCCGTTGCACTTTATTGGTGAAGATGAGGCGCCGGGTGTCAAGGCAGGCGGCCTGGTCTCGCATGACCTGACAGAAGTTTCAATTGAGTGTTTACCAAAGGACCTGCCTGAATTCATTGAAGTCGATATTTCTGCCCTGGATATTGGCGATTCCATTCATTTGTCTGGCCTGAAGGTTCCTGAAGGTGTGACGCTGCTGGAGCTTGCGCGTGGTGAGGGACATGATCAAAACGTTGTTTCCATTCACGTCAAGCGTGTAGTTGAAGAAGAAGTTGAGGTAGCGCCTGAAGGTGAAGCTGCTGCTGAGGGTGGTGAGGAAGCCGAAGATTCCGGTGAAGGCGAGAAGTCTGATTAATCAGCATGACGGCCATACAGCTCGTAGCCGGGCTGGGTAACCCCGGAGCAAAGTACGAACAGACCCGGCATAACGCCGGGTTCTGGTTTGTGGACGAGCTTGCCCGTCGCTACAGCACGCAATTCAGGTCCGAGAGCAAGTA
>DAOVYA010000146.1 GCA_030635865.1 Gammaproteobacteria bacterium
ACATGGCCTGATCGTGTTCTTTTTCAGAGTCAATCGCAGCTAAAGATGCAGTCTGGCCTGTTCTGTCCGCGACATCCAGCAGCAGAATCCGTCCCGTGTTACCGGCTTCCGGGTTCGGCGCGGTCCATGCAAGCAGGAGTATGACATGTGCTGCCACAGATAATGCCAGGAACCCTGTAAAGTGATTACGCATTAATCCTTGCCGCCGAATTCCCTGGATACGGTAAACAGTATAGTCCTTTCCGGCAGGGGATAGGCATTGTATACCCCTGCGGTGGATATGCTGCTGACACCGTAGTCGATCGCTTTTTCTTCAAAGATATTGTTGACATCCAGTCCCAGCCGGTAGCCTGCAATAACATGGCTGGCCCTGGCATCGACCGTGGTGTAGGAGGGGATTTTCTTGCCGAAACTGTTGCTCTGGTCATTGTCGAAGTATTTATTGTCTACGTAGTTAACGGCGACCGTGAAATCAGTATTGGCAGATTGTTGCCAGGTCCCTGCCAGGCTGGCCGTATTTTCCGGAACCAGCGGCACATTCTTCCCGGAAAAAATACCTTCCCGGAACCTGGAACGCATGTAAGTGTAGTTACCCTGCAAGCGTAACCGGTCTGTCAGGTCTACACTGCCGCTTAACTCAACACCGTAGCGTTTCGTCGGGTCAAGGTTTATATTTTCAAAGGTGACCGGGTTAAAGTGGATCTCGTCCTTCAGCCGCATGTAATAGGCATTGGCATCAAGAGATAGTCGTCCTGTTTGATAGCGGGTGCCGATATCAAGGCCGTTGGCAGTTTGCGGGTCCAGAGGCGAGAATATCCTGGTCCCGGTGAAGGCGAACGTGTCCGGATCAAAGAAAAACCTCGACTCAAACATCTCGTCCACGGTGGTCACGCGGGCGCTGCGGGTGAACTTGATATAGGCAGCCGTGGTCGGGTTGAGCTGTTTCTCGATACCAGTCTCCAGCATGTGTATTCGCTGGCTGTCGGATAAGCGGGGTGCCTGGCCATCAAAAACGGGGTCAGCACCCGGCGCGGTCGGGTCAAAACGATCCCTGGCTTCCAGTTTTACCCATTGCAGGCGGGCGCCAAGGTTTACCGTGATGTCTTCACTGGCAGCTATTACCGTGTCTGCATACACGGCGGTGGACTCCTGCTCGGCATCCAGTTTGTGTATGGGCACACTATCTGTTGCGGGATTTAACGAACGGTCGGAGTGGTAGTCGCTATTGTAATAATCAATGCCTGCAGTGGTTGTCGTTTGTCTTCCAAGCAGGCGGTGGGGTTTACTGAAACGTGGAGTGAACGACCAGGTGTCGAGGTCGGTATCCAGGTAGCTGGCAAAGAATCCACCGAAGAGGTAATCATCAAAAAAGGCCTGTTGATTCTTGTGGCGGTAACTGAAATCGAAGACGGCCTCGGTTCCGTCCTCCCAGTAGTGTGTATAACCGGGATTTATCAGGTAGCCATCCTGGTCGCCGTAGTCTCTCGGGGTGTTGGTGCCCCTGCGGTCGGTCTTGAGTTCGTTGATTCCGGTTCCCGGGTTGACCTTGCGTTCACCCGGTAGTTCCAGGTCCTGCTCATAACCGCTGAGCTTGAGGGATAACTCGCCGTTGTTACGTGTGTAGCGGATGTCTGAGTTGACGCTGCGCTGGTCCAGGTCATTGTGGTCACGGTAGCCGTCACTCCAGACCCCGTGTGCACCAAGGAACATGGCAAGCGGGCCTTTGTTGTGGCTGACATGCGCATCCACTTGCTGCGTATTCAGGTTGCCTGCACCTGCCTTGAAAAATCCGGTAGTCCCGCTTTTTTCGGAATGGCGTGTAATGATATTGATGGTGCCGCCTACTGCACCATCACCATAGAGTACCGCGCCGCTGTTGCGCATGATCTCGATACGCTCGATGCTTTGCAGCGGAATGACGCTGAAATCAACGCTGGAAAAGTCCACGTCATTCAGGCGCCGTCCGTTCAGCAGGATCAGGGTGTTCTGACCGGAAGCGGCCCCGAAGCCGCGAATATCAACCGCGGCGCTGGTACCGTTATTACCGAACAGACTGCGGCTAAGCACGCCGGCCTCACGGCCGAGCAGTTCAGGCAGGGTGCGTGCGGTGCTTTTCTCGATATCTTCCGCCGTAATCACCGTGGTATGGCCACGGGCTTTGAGGTCCCCGGTATTAATGCGGGTAGCGGTCACCAGGATATTGGCGGATGTTTCAGTTGCAGCCAGGTTGCTGCAATACAGTCCTGCAAGCAGGATGATAAAATGATTTTTCATTACATTCTCCATGCCACAGCACGGCCCCGTGCTGATGTTTGATCAGTGCAGAAGGAGAATGACAATGACAGGAAGAAGCAATTCACTGCCAGCACCGCCCCCCGCGATACATGCATAGTGCTTCAGGCCGGTCTCCGGACTCGCGAGTGGGCTTTCACCCGGTGAATCACCTTCCCGCGCCATGCGCAGTGGCATACTGATTCACCTTGACTCGCTTACCGTTGCGGGGGCAGTGCCGGGATTGTCTGTTTGATTGACGCACCGGCTTCCCGTTTCATCCCCGGGACGAAGGTCCCCGGGACACCTGAAACTAAGCGTGAAAGACTGTACGGCCGGGAAGGGTGTGTGTCAAGGATGTGCCGATTTATTTGTCATTGCGACCTCATGACCCGTTCATTACGGGAACGCAGTGACGCAGCGATCCCTTACCATTCCCGGCGGGGCGCCGGTCCTACGGTGATTGATAGTCCGGGTCGGGGTTTGCTGTAGGACCCGCGCCTCGCGGGGAATACCCAACCCGGAAAATAGAACGGTAAAAGATTGCCGCGCTGGTCGCTCCCGGCATCCTGCCTCCCGCGACACTTGTACATCCATGTACATCGCGCTCGCAGTGACATCGGCAATAATCTCGGTCCACATCCCTGCCCAGCGCGGACCTTCAATAAAAATCTTTAAGGACTTCGTCACGTCTTGCGGTTATTGCGGTAGCCACACCGGTCCGTCAGGTCCCTGCAGGGGTTGCAGTGGATGTTGATACAGGCGCTCCAGATTTGCCTGCGTGATGACTTCAGTTGCGTTGCCTTTTACATGCTGGCCCTCACCGAACAGCAACAGGAAATGGTTGCAGTAACGCAACGCAAGGTTGAGGTCATGCATCACCAGCAGCAGTGATTTTCCGGTTTCCATGGACTGCCGTGTGAGCATATTGAGCGTGTGAACCTGGTAATGAATATCCAGGTGACTGGTTGGTTCATCGAGCAACAGAATTTCAGGGTCCTGGGTCAGCAGGGTGGCGATGCCCAGTCTGCGGCGTTCGCCTCCGGACAGGGTGGCGACATTGCGTTCCTCCATGCCTTCCAGGCCGACTGACTTGAGTGCGGTGTGCGCAATGTTGTAGTCGTTTGTATCTTCCCATTGAAAACTGCCCAGCCAGGGATGACGGCCGCTTAGTGCTGTGTCCAGGACGCTGGCCGGGAAGTTGTCATGGTGGTCCTGGAGCAGAATACCAATATGCCGGGCGACGGTTTTCCTGTGCTGCCCGGCCAGGGGCTTGCCGTTCAGTTCAATGCTGCCGCTGTCCACTGGCCGTAGTCCGGCCAGGGTGTGCAAGAGGGTGGTTTTACCGGTGCCATTGCGGCCGAGTATGCACCAGCGCTCACCTTGTTCAATGCGCAGGTCCAGTCCCTGGCAAACATGTGTATCACCAATCGTGATTGCAAGTGAATTGGCTGTTAGCACAGACATCTAGGGAAACCCGGATTTATTCGTCATTGCGACGACTGCATGGATGCAGGAGGTAGAGTAAAGCTTCCGCTCCTGCTCACGCCCCTCACCTACATCCATGTAGGCGACGCTGGAGCAGTTACCGAGGAACAAAGTGACGCGGCAATCTTCTTCAGGATGGCACCAGATACTCTCTGCCAGATTCAGGAGATTGCTTTGCTTCGCTCGCAATGACGGGAATTTTTCCATTATTCAGAACTTCACTGGTTCTCATCGCCGTGCAGTGTGCGGCTGTGATGCAGCAGTGCCAGGAACAGGGGCACGCCTACCAATGCCGTGAGGATGCCTACCGGCAACTGCCGGGGCGCCAGCAGGGTGCGCGCCAGGGTGTCTGCAACGATGAGCAGGCAGCCCCCCAGCAGTACCGCTGCCGGCAATAGTACGCGGTGGTCGCGTACACCGGCCAGGCGCAACATGTGTGGAACGATTAGTCCGACAAAGCCGATGGTGCCGGCCAGGGTAACCGCGGTGGCGGTCAACAGTGATGCCAGCAGGTAGATAACATGCCGTAATGGCTTGATGCGGACGCCCAGTGAAGCCGCTGCCAGTTCACCGTGTGTCAGCATATTCAGCGAACGTGCAATGGCGATAGCCGTGAACAGCCCGACAAGCAAAATGGAAAAACCCGTGTAGGGTACAGTGGCATAACCCAGGTCACCCATTAACCAGAACAGCATGCCACGCAGGCCCTGCTCAGGGCTGAGTGCCAGGATAAAACCGATGCATGCACCCCAGCCTGCAGCAACCACCACCCCGGTAAGCAACAGTCGACTGGTTGTCCAGCTACCACGCCCGTGAGACAGGCCGAATACCAGCAGCATGGAAAACAGTGCCCCGGAAAACGCCGCACCATGCAACCAGAGGCTGCCAAGGCCGAACAACAGTGCCAGCAGGGCGCCGGTTGCCGCGCCGCCGGAAACTCCCAGCACATAGGGATCAGCGAGCGGATTGCGCAACAGTACCTGCATCAGCGCGCCGGCGAGTGCCAGTAGCGCGCCGGTAGTAAATGCCGCTGCTGACCGTGGCCAGCGCAGCTCGATTACTACACGGTCGGCAAGTCCCTGTGAGTCCCCTGTTATTGCAGTCAGCAGATCCTGCCAGCCAACGTCGACACTGCCACTCGACAGGCTGAACAGGAAACTTGCCAGGGTAGCAAGAAACAATGCAGTAAAGAGGACTATCGGACGCATAAAAAGTACCCTGTCATTGCGGCCTTTTACCCCCGTCATTGCGAGGAACGAAGTGACGCGGCAATCTCTTGCAGAATGACTCCTCTGCCAGCTTCACGAGATTGCCACGCTCCGCCGCGCCCTGAAGGATGGCATAGCCATCCTGAGGAAGTACTCCTGGGGTGCAATGACG
>DAOVYA010000120.1 GCA_030635865.1 Gammaproteobacteria bacterium
CCAGTAACGCTTGTGGAATCTGCTCAGAAGCAGCGGTCGTGATAATGGCATCATAGGGCGAAAAATCAGGCAGGCCTTCGGTGCCGTCCGAGTAACTGGCGCGAACATTCCTCAGCCCCAGCTTGCGAAACCGTTGACGCGCCTGTTTTGCGAGTGGTGCAATCCGTTCCACGGTGTAGACCTTCTCGACCAGCGGTGCCAGCACAGCTGCCTGGTAACCGGAACCCGTACCGATCTCCAGTACTTTTTTCGGTTTATTGCTGATGATCAGATCTGTCATGACCGCAACAACATACGGCTGCGATATCGTCTGGTTATAACCAATGGGCAAGGCGGTATCTTCGTAGGCACGACTGGCCAGCGCCTCATCCACGAACAGGTGCCGGGGAGTGTTACGAATAATATCAAGCACTGCCTCGTTACGGATGCCTTCATCGCGCAGGCGTGCTACCAGCCGGTCACGTGTACGCTGTGAAGTCATGCCAATGCCGCGGGTGAGCGTACTCATATCACATTTCCCGGGCTAGTCAGACAGCCAGTTGGCGAGACCATCAATCGCATCATAACGTGTCAGGTCCACATCCAGCGGTGTAACCGATACATACCCGGACCGTATTGCATGAAAGTCTGTGCCCGGCCCGGCGTCCTGTTCGGAGCCTGCCGGTCCGACCCAGTACACGACCCGTCCACGCGGATCCTTTTCTTCTATGACCGGCTCCGACTTGTGACGGTGTCCGAGTCGCGTCGCCTGGATACCCTTGATGTCGTCCCACGGCATGTCCGGTACGTTTACATTCAAGATGGTGTCTGCGGGCAATGCGCCGGTCATTATCCGATGGACCAGGTCAACCGTTATACGGGCAGCAGTTTCATAATGTGTCGGCCTGCCGGTCGTGGCCAGGGAGACGGCAATTGCAGGAAATCCCAGGAAGCGCCCTTCCATGGCGGCGGCAACCGTGCCCGAATACAACACATCATCACCCATATTGGCACCTGCATTGATACCGGCCACAACCATGTCCGGCTCCTGCTCCAGCAGACCGGTGATTGCCAGGTGAACACAATCCGTGGGCGTGCCGTCGACAAAGGTAAAACCGTTACCCCCCGTTTGCGCCCGCAACGGGCTATCCAGGGTTAATGAATTACTGGCACCACTACGATCACGCTCCGGCGCCACCACGTGAATGGAGGCCATGTCAGCCAGCGCGGTGGCCAGCGCCTGCAAGCCACGGGCCTGGTAGCCATCATCATTACTGAGCAGAATATTCATCAATTATAATTACAAAAGGTGTGTATTAATCTCAATCAGGCCATGTAGTATAAAGGATGCCCTGAATGATTCCTAAACTGAAACCCCGACAACACACCCCGATTCCCATGGCCAGCCGGAAGAAACCATCCCAGGAAGATATTGACCTGTTTCGCCGCAGTGTCGGTGCCACCAGGCCACTTGGCAATGACAAAACCACCCGCTTCCAAAAGCGGCCCTCGCCGCGTCCGCGGGTTCGTCCGGACTTCGAAGATGCACCCGCAGAGCCCGGCTTTTCGGACGGTTTCGATGTCGGGAATGTCGCAGCAGGTGAGACCCTGTTTTTTGCCCGCCCCGGTGTACAACAACGCCAGCTGCAGAGGCTCAGGCGCGGACAGTTATCCATCGGGGCCGAACTCGATATGCATGGCATGACCACGGCAACCGCACGTAATGCCATCAGTCATTTCATTACCCGGTGCCGCGACCGGCATATTCGCTGCATTCGTATCATCCATGGCAAGGGCTATGGTTCGAAGGGTGACGCCCCGATCCTGAAAAACCGGCTGAATAGCTGGCTGCGTCAGCACCATGATGTTTTGGCATTCAGCTCCACCCCTGACCGGGATGGCGGCACCGGTGCCGTGTATGTGCTGTTGCGCTCACGCTGAACTGAACATTTCCGTCACCGCGGTACCAAATCCCCCGTCATTGCGATTTCCCACCCCCCGTCATTGCGAGCGAAGCGCGGCAATCTCATCAATCTGGCAGCGGACTCAACAAGATTGCCGCGTCACTTCGTTCCTCGCAATGACGGTGTTCTGGAGTTTTCCTGGCTTTTTATCACAACCAGTTCACGCAGTACGCTGGTTGCATAGGCACCGGCAGGCAGCAAAAACGCCAGTTCCAGTTCAGCCGTGCCTGTCCAGTGCCATTCCAGTCCCTCCACGGGCACGCGCAGGGCACGCCGCGCCTGTTTTAGTCCGAGCCCTTTGAGACCCTCTAACCAGTCCGGGTACCCGGCAAGGATTTCCGTCTCCAGCTGCAGGCAATCGGACAACACACCACTCTCACCCCTGCCATACAAGGGCCCTGTAGGATGCACGTCCTGCTGCTCGATACGTGCTACCAGTTCCGGCTCAAGGGTCTCGGCAATGAAAAAACTGTGGCTGCCCTGGAGCTGTAAAGCATCGCCGGCAATCACCTGGTTCCAGTTACCCGCCGCGACCCGTTGCGACAGCACCTGGTTGAACAGGAAGGAACGCGCCGCCGAAAGCGCCAGGCCACGTTTTGTCCGGGTAAGCCGCTGTTTCGGGTTCTTGAATAATCGCATGACAGTCTGCAAATTACTGCCATCGCGCCCAAAACGTTGCTCGCCGAAATAATTCGGTACCCCTTCGTTTGAAATACGCGCCAGCCGCTCGTCCAGCGCAGATGGCTCGCCTTCCAGCTCCCGCAACACAAGGCGGAAGGTGTTGCCTTTAAGCGCACCACGCCGCAGCTTGCGCGCATGCCGTGCATGCCTGATAACCGCGATGGTCTCCGAGTTCAGGGCCATCCAGTCCGGGTCATCCTGACCCGGCAACTGCACGGAGAACCACTGCTCGGTCACCGCCTGCCGGTCTTTCATGCCTGCATAGCTGACATCACGGGTCGGCACCCCGGAAAATTTTGCCAGCAGCGAAGCGACCTGCGCGGTATTTTCCAGACGTTTACGAATCAGGAGCCAAACATGCTCACCAGCACCGTCCGGCTCAAGCAGGGGAATTTCATTTACCTGAAAGTCTTCGGGTGTTTGGCGGATGCAGGCAGAAACCGCAGGACGGCCTGATGCGAAGGCCAGTGAATGAATTGCCTGTTCCAGCATATGAACCCGGCTTGCGGGTGTTACTCGTCCAGCAGGACGACGGCAAAGGCTGCGATGCCTTCTCCCCTGCCGGTAAAACCCATATGCTCGGTGGTGGTTGCCTTGACATTGACCTGCTCAACGCTCACCTGCAAATCAGTACTGATGTTCTCGCACATGGCATTGATATACGAAGCCAGCTTCGGAGCCTGCGCAACAATGGTGAGGTCTGCATTAGCGACAACGAAACCTTGCCCGGAGATCAATTCAACAACCCGGCGTAACAGTTTCCGGCTATCAATATTTTTGTATTCGGCATCTTCCGGGGGGAAATGCCGCCCGATATCGCCCAGGGCAGCAGCACCCAGCAGCGCATCGCACAGGGCATGCAAAACGACATCACCATCCGAGTACGCCTCGAGACTGCGATCATGCGGGATAGTGACACCACCCAGTACCAGTATGCCGCCCTCCTTGAATGCATGTGCATCAATGCCCTGTCCGACTCTCATAATGATTCCCTTGACTGCAAATAAAATTCCGCCAGCTGCAGGTCGCCCGGCCGTGTAATCTTGATGTTATCCGCATGCCCCTGGACCATGCGCGGCCGAAACCCGGCCATTTCCATCGCGGCCGCATCATCGGTCACCATAACACCACTGGCGATCGCCTGTTGCAACGCATCACGCAGCGGCCCGAGACGAAACATCTGCGGAGTCAACGCACGCCATAGGCCATCACGCTCTACCGTCTGCATAACGACGTCATCAGCATCGACTTGCTTCATGGTGTCGGCCACCGGCATCCCGAGCAAGCCACCAACTGAATCATCCTCAAGCCTGGACATTAGCATTTCGATGTCATGCTTGCGCACACACGGCCGTGCCGCATCGTGAACCAGCACCCAGTCATCACCACTTGCCTTATCCGCAAGGTATTCAAGGCCGTTCAATACTGAATGACAGCGCTCGGCACCACCGCTAACGGTTTCCACCCGGCTGTCTTTGTAACGGCGCCGGATTTCCGGCCAATATTGATCATCAACTGAAAGCACCAGCACGACCGTGGCAATGCGCTTGCAGGCCAGCAAGACATCCAGGCTGTGCTCGAGAACCGTTTGACCTGCCAGAGTGAGGTATTGCTTGGGTGTGTCTGCACCCATTCGTACACCGGCACCAGCTGCCGGGATAACGGCATGGCATTGCGAGTCATTATTCATAATCAGAAGATAACACTGAAGCGTTTCTCAATCGCGATTCGGATCAGGAACAAAACCCTCGCGGATGCGATCCGCTCCTACTCTACCACCTGGTAGAAGGTCTCGCCCTCTTTGATCATCCCGAGATCCTCGCGGGCATGCTCTTCAATGGCCTCCAGCCCCTGCTGCAGATCCAGCACCTCGGCATCAAGTGCTTCATTACGCTCACGCAGCTCTGAATTTTCCTGGCTTTGCCGTTCAACATCCTTATGCAAACGCCATACTTCCTGCAGGCCATCATCACCGAACCACAAATTTAATTGCAAATAAACCAGTAGTATTACGAGCAGTATGAGCAATTTTTTCATGGCTCGCGGAATGCCATAGAGGGCTCAATTACCGGCCAGGTGCCTGAAGGCGGCAATGCCCGCATAGGTTGCACGATCGCCCAGTTCATCTTCAATACGCATGAGTTGATTGTATTTCGCAACCCGGTCAGAACGCGACAGGGAGCCGGTTTTTATCTGGGTAGCCGTTGTGGCAACCGCGATATCAGCAATCGTGACATCCTCGGTTTCACCGGAACGGTGCGATACCACGGCCGTGTAGCTGGCCTCTTCTGCCATACGGATCGCATCCAGTGTTTCTGTGAGGGTACCGATCTGGTTTGGCTTTATAAGGATTGAATTGGCAATTCCCTTGTCAATCCCGTCCCTGAAGATCGAGGTATTGGTAACAAACAAATCATCACCCACCAGTTGCACCTTGCCGGCCAGGCGTTCAGTCAACAATTTCCACCCGCCCCAGTCAGCTTCATCCAGGCCGTCTTCAACCGTAATAATCGGGTACTGGTCCACCCAGTTCTCAAGATAGTCGATAAACTCCTCTGCAGAAAACTCCCGTCCTTCAGAGGCAAGCACGTACTTGCCTTCGCGATAGAATTCAGAACTGGCGGTATCGAGCCCCAGGTAAATATCCTTGCCGGCAGTGAAGCCCGCCTTGTCAATCGCTTCGAGAATGACTTCAATGGCGGACTCATTAGATGGCAGGTCCGGGGCAAACCCGCCTTCATCACCGACTGAAGTATTCATGCCGCGGCCGTGCAATACGGACTTTAAAGCGTGGAAGACTTCGGTACCGTATCGTACCGCTTCACGCAAACTACCGGCACCGACCGGCAGGATCATGAATTCCTGCAAATCAACACTGTTGTCTGCATGTGCGCCGCCATTAATGATATTCATCATCGGTACCGGCAGTTGGGTCGCAGCTTCACCACCCAGCATGCGGTACAGGCCGACACCCTGTTCGTTCGCAACAGCGTGTGCGTTTGCCAGCGATACGGCGAGCAGGGCATTGGCCCCAAGGCGCGCCTTGTTATCAGACCCATCCAGTTCAATCATCA
>DAOVYA010000039.1 GCA_030635865.1 Gammaproteobacteria bacterium
CACTGATTCATCTGCCGGGGCGACGCCCGGAACCCCTGTTTGTCACCGTGCTTGCGCATGGTAACGAGAGCACCGGTTTTTATGCCGTGCAGTCCTTGCTGCAGGCATGGTGCGACAGGGAGTTGCCACGCGCGCTGTCTGTATTTATCGGGAACGTGACAGCCGCGAGCCGGGCGCAACGATTCCTGGATGGGCAGGCGGACTATAATCGTGCCTGGCCGGGGACTGAACACACGGATTCCCACGAGGCACGCATGATGCAGCAGGTGGTGGATCGAATGCGCGAGCGCAAGGCATTTGCGAGTATCGATTTACACAATAATACCGGCATCAATCCACACTACGCCTGCATCAACCGGGTGGATAACCAGTTCCTGCACCTGGCAGCGCTGTTCAGTCGTACCGTGGTGTATTTTATCCGGCCGCTGGGCGTGCAATCCATGGCAATGTCGTATGTATGTCCGTCCGTGACAATCGAGTGCGGCAAGCCCGGGCAGGAATATGGTGTGGAGCATGCGCGTGATTACCTGGATGCCTGCCTGCACCTGAATGAAGTGCCGCAGCACCCGGTAGCTTCACATGATGTTGACCTGTTTCATACAGTGGCGGTTGTCAAGGTCCGCGAAGATATCAGCTTCGGATTCGGTGATGAGCCGGTCGATCTGCAGCTGGTAGGTAATATTGATCACCTGAATTTCAGGGAGTTGCCGGCCGGGACCCAGCTAGGCTGGTTGAAAGATAACAGGCAGGTTGCACTGGAAGTGTGTGATGATAATGGGCAGGAAGTGTATGAAAACTATTTTTCGGTAGATGGGGGTGCGCTGGTGACTACACGGCCATTTATGCCATCGATGTTCACACTGGATGAAAAGATCATTCGGCAGGACTGTCTGGGTTACCTGATGGAAAAACTTCTGCCCGAGTAACAAACGTTTGCTGTATGAAACAATCTCCGCATTTGTTGCTGGCCCTGTCCGGTCACGGTTATGGACACCTCGCACAATGCGCCCCGGTGGTCAATGCCCTGTGGCAGCAGCTACCTTCGCTGCGTCTAACCGTATGCAGTACATTGCCCCACGCGGTGATGGCCGAGCGGCTGGATGGCACGTTTACCAGCCTGGCAATCGAGCTGGACGTGGTGTTACCGATGTCCAGTGCCTGGGAGGTCGATGTGCCGGCAGCGCGGCAGGCCTGGAGTCGCTTTCATGAGGACAATGATGCCGGGTTACAGCGTGATATTGACCTGCTCGGGGGAATAAAACCGGATTTGGTCCTTGCGGATATACCGTATCGTATTTTGTCGGCTGCACAGGCTGCCGGGATACCGGCTGTTGGTCTCTGTTCCCTGAACTGGGCATCGATATACGCGGCGTATTGCGGCACTGCTGGCGAGAGTGAAGCAATTCTTGACGCTATGTGGGCCGGTTACCGTGCGGCAGATGTTTTTCTTGCCCCCGAGCCGGCCATGGACATGCCGGAGTTTAATAACTGTCGCGCTATCGGGCCGATTGCCCGTCGTGGAGTTCGACAAAAACCGGCATTGCTTGGGCGATTGGGTTTGCCCACGGGTACACGCATTGTCATGGTCGCGCTGGGTGGAATTGCTACGGCCATGCCACTGGCGAACTGGCCACGCATTGACAGGGTTGCCTGGTTGCTTCCCGAAGCGCCGGACAGTCCGCGTGATGACCTGCTTGGTTTCAGCGAGTTGCCCCTGTCGTTTATCGATGTGCTGGCTTCGTCAGACGCCGTACTCACCAAGCCAGGGTACGGCACCTATGCCGAGGCAGTATGCAATGCAGTTCCACTGCTGACCCTGTCACGGACGGACTGGCCGGAAACATCTTATCTAAATAACTGGGCGCGTCGATATGGCGGTCTTGAGATCATCAGTAAGGCACAGTTCGAGAGCGGACAGTTTATGAATGCACTGGAGCATTTATGGGGTCAGCCGGTGCCGAATGTCAGGCCGGAACCGGCAGGTATCCGGCAGGCTGTGGAAGTGTTGCTGGAGCTTTTCTGACAGGGCTATGAGCCATTAATCCTGTGCCTGAATCACTTGCGTCTGCGCGTGATTGCCGAGGGCGTTGAAACCCGGGAGCAACTGACATATCTACGTGATCGTATGTGTGACGAGGCCCAGGGTTACCTGTTCTCACGGCCACAGCCGGCTGAAATAATCGAGCGATGGTTAAAGGAATTCAATAAAACCGGGGGTTCTTCTGAATTTCCATCCAGAAGGTGGTTCCGATTACACGTTCCTGAATGACGGTAATTCGGTTGTCACCGGTGCTTGTTACTTGTTCCTGTTTACCAGTTCCTTCGCCTGTTGGTCGGCGTGGTAAGAGGAGCGCACCATCGGCCCGCTTGCTACATGGTTAAACCCAAGTTCATAGCCAAGTTCGCCAAGACGGTCGAATTCATCCGGATGTACATACCGGTCAATCGGTAAATGATGAATACCGGGTTGCAGGTACTGTCCCAGGGTCAGCATATCGCAGTCATGTTCACGCAAGTCATGCATCACCTGCTCTACCTCGGCACTGGTTTCTCCCACACCCAGCATGAGACCGGACTTCGTTGTGACTTCCGGGTGCAGGGCCTTGAAACGTTTCAACAGGTTCAGTGACCAGGCATAGTCGGAACCTGGACGGACCTTCCTGTACAGGCCGGGGACGGTCTCCAGGTTGTGGTTGAAGACATCCGGTGGTGATGTGGTAAGGATATCAAGTGCACGGTCCATGCGTCCGCGAAAGTCCGGTACCAGTACCTCGACCTTGATTTCCGGGTTATGGGTGCGAATCGCATCAATGCATGCAACAAAATGCGCTGCACCACCATCGCGTAAATCGTCACGATCTACAGAAGTAACAACGACGTAACTCAGCCCCATTGCCTTGATTGTTTGTCCCAGGTTTTCAGGCTCATCCGCATCCAGCGGGTCGGGGCGTCCATGTGCAACATCGCAAAACGGGCAGCGGCGGGTACAGATGTCACCCATGATCATGAAGGTGGCTGTGCCGCCGGCAAAACATTCGCCGATATTCGGACACGAGGCCTCTTCGCAGACCGTGTGCAGACGATTTTCGCGCAATACTTCCTTGAGGCGTGACACCGAAGGGTGAGACGGTGATTTTGCACGGATCCATGGTGGTTTGCGCATCGGCCGGGTTGTTGGCTCGATCTTGACCGGGATACGCGCGGTCTTGGCAGCACCGCGCTGTTTTCTTTCAATTGTACTCATGCGGTTGTTGTATTCAGGAGTTGCTCAAAATGTTGCTGGAACCGTGTTGCGCATTCATCTACTGAAAGCCTGATTCCCAGGTCGCTCATCCGGGTTACTTCGAGGCCCTGGATGCCACACGGGTTGATCATCGAGAACGGGGTCAGATCCATATCTACATTGAGACTCAGGCCATGGAAAGAACACCCTTTTCTTACACGTAGTCCAAGCGCGGCAATCTTGCGGTCATTGACATATACGCCGGGCGCTTTTGTACGGCGCTCCGCATGGATGCTGTAGTCCGACAGCAGGTTGATAACCGCCTGCTCCAGTGCGTGAACCAGTGATTGTACACCCAACTGACGCCGACTAATGTCCAGTAAGGTATAGACAACCAACTGCCCGGGGCCGTGGTAGGTGACCTGGCCACCACGATCGACGTGAATAACCGGTATGCCACCGGTGTCATGCAGGTGTTCCGGCTTGCTATTGCGTCCCGTGGTAAATACCGGTGGGTGCTCAAGAAACCACAATTCATCAAGGGTTTTAGCCGTGCGCCTGTCGGTAAATGCTTGCATCTCGCGCCAGACCGGCTCGTACTCCATCCGGCCCAGGCGGCGGATTTGCAGCATATTATTGGGCCCAAGTTTGGGATCCGGTGAAGCTGGCATGATCCGGGCGCTCACAGGGCCATAATTACGGCTTCACAATCTACCAGGTCCTGGTAAATCGCATCCAGTTGCCTGCGACTGGTTGCGTGGACGGTCACCGTAACCGAGATGTAATTACCATTCGCACTGGCACGCGTCTTGATCGCGGCTTCACTCAGGTCAGGGGCATGCTTGCGCACAATCCCGACGACAATGATGTCGAGGTCGCAGTCTGATTTTCCCATAGCCTTGACAGGGAATTCACAGGGAAACCTGAGCGGACTTTCTTCTTCGTTACACATACCGGTTTAGCGTGCGAATCTCATATAGCATTCAGTGTAACAATAAACGAGAACTGGATTGCGTACTTTGTTCGGGGTTTCTGATTTATTTATCCTATGTCATTCCCGAGAAAGCGGGAGTCCAATGATCACTTTAAATATAACAGCTGGACTCCGGGTCTGCCCACCGGATCAAAGCCTGCTCCGGATTCAATCCGGGGTCCGCCCGGAATGACATAAAATAAATGTAAAAGAACTTTTCAAATACTGTTTGTGCCTTTTCCCGATCACGGCCGGTTGAATCTTTTTCTTGGTGCTGTTATCTACCAAGCGAAGTTCGCGGTTTGTATGCCGGAAGATGTACGGGGTGACCCGGCCTGCCGGGGTACGGCCTGTAGCCATGTCCCGGCCGGTACCCGGGGTTCGGGTAATAGGGATAGGCCGGGTAGTACCTTGTTTGTCCCTGCGTATTTTGCTGGTACGGGGTTTGTTGTGCTGCCGCTGCACTTGCCTTTCTCAATTCAGCTTCAGCCTGGAGTCGTTCCGCAATCAGTTTCTCATTTTCAAGTCGTTTCTTTTCCATCCGGTTAGCCTGTTTGACGACGGAATAGAAATCATCACCACTTATGTTGCCGGCAGATGGAGCGGGCAGCAAGTTGATCTGTTCTGCACTGATCGTCTCGTCGTATGGAGGGGACTCACTGAAGTGCGTGGTGCCACTCTTGTCTATCCATGTATAGGCCTGTTCGGCACTGGAGTGTGCACTGGGCAGTAACAAAAGAATGAATAAGGGAAAGACAGTGCGCGTGTTCATTATTATCACCTCGTTATTTCTGACTGGCTGTCTGCTTTCAAGTTCCTTCTGTTTCAATTCTAGCCTAGCTGGTCGCAGATGTTGGCCCCGTCCCTGTTTGAGCAGCCAGTAGTGCCCCGCTGCCGGTAAGAGCCCCGGCTTGCGCCCGCATGCAGGCATATTGCATACCTGATAAATATTATTGACTTACGTAAACAACCCAGATTTCAGTGCAAGTTATGACTGCCCTGTCTGTTGAGCGCGAAATAGTGATCTAAAGCCTGCTTTGAAGCTGGCCGATATGGGTTAGAGGGTCCAGATATGAGTTTCATCTTCGGGTAACCACCAGGGGGCAAGACATGAGTGCAGTTACACATGATGTCGTACTGAAACCAAAAGCAGACAAAAAACGTAAAAAGGGCACTGCTGCGCTACGCGCATTGCGCAGGGCGCTTGCACGTCGCAAGCTTGAACAAATACGCGACGAAGAATTGTTGCAGGAACAGATCTATGATGTGTTCGAGGACCAGAACGACTCCGGGTAAACATGTACCGACGCTGACTTTTTGCGTTAATCAATAAACCACCGCCTGCCTGGTAATTCTCAACCAGGCGCGATTGCATTCAAGATATTCCTTGTGACTTTCGCATAGAATGCCATCATGGCTTCCCGAAGGATTGTTCTTCGCTGTGATATCCCGGCCCGGGATATTTTATGCACCGCGATTCGTGAATATGCACATGCGGCTTATCCGGAAGGCGGCTCCGAATGTGCGCAGGTAGCACGTTACACTCTGCTGGAACTGGCAGCAGAAATCAGTGATGGTATATCAGAAGAAAAAGTTTCAGTTGAAACCAGCAAGCGTTCGAAGCCAATGATCAAGGCCGCTCTTGAATATTATTTCGACCGGCAGGACAATGCATGTGGCACATCGTCAATGCATCAGCGTGAGCTATTCATTTCCCTGCTGAATGGTGTACCGGTTACCCGTGTTGAACTGGAAGCCTCAGTTACGGCTGACAAGGCAGGCTAATGCAACTGCTTACTTAATCCATCCCTGTAACGCTTCAATAACTTTCTCGGCCTGGTCCTTGCTGGAGATATTGAACTTCGATTTCTGCTGGTACTCGCCGTTACGTTTCTGATAACGACGGATGGTGTACTTGTCCGGTCCGTATTCTTCTTTCGAACGGTTCCAGTCCTGGTAACGATATATGATCGTTGACCATGCGCCCTTGGTCAGGACTTTCTTGTCGAGTTCCTTGACGGTCTCGATCCCGTCCTCTACATAGCTAACGGTCAGTTCTTCTACGGTTGTTGCCATGTCATTCTCCGGCTCGGTGTGGTGAAAGAAGGGTGTTTGCGCCGGCAATCATACGGATTTATCCGTGTAGCGGAAGACCTGGGGGCCTGTCGGCAACAAAGAGCCGGATTTTCAGGGTATCATCACAAATTTTTAGCGTTTGAGGCCTGCTCCGGTGCCAAAATACAGAGAAGCCCCTGAAGCCCGGGCAGGAATGCCGGGTGGCATCCCTTACATTATCGCTAATGAGGCGTCCGAGCGCTTCAGTTTTTACGGAATGCGGGCCATCCTGGTCGTATTCATGACCCAGTACCTGGTGAATGACAGCGGTGTGCTGGATACCATGGGAGAGGACGAGGCCAAGGGCTGGTTTCACCTGTTTGTATCAGCCGTCTATCTCACCCCCCTGCTCGGCGCCCTTGTTTCCGATGGCCTGCTGGGTAAATTTCGTACCATCATCTTTTTGTCACTGGTGTACTGAGCCGGGCACTTTGCGCTCGCAATCGATGATACGCATTGGGGGCTTGCCGTGGGTCTCGGTCTGATTGCCCTCGGGGCAGGGGGCATCAAGCCGTGTGTTTCAGCACATCTTGGCGATCAGTTCGGACGCAGTAACCAGGGCCTGTTGTCACGCGCCTTTTCCTGGTTTTACTTTTCCGTCAACCTGGGGGCATTTGTATCCACACTGGCAACCCCCTGGCTGTTGCAGCACTACGGTTCTTCCGTGGCATTTGGCGTGCCCGGCGTGTTGATGCTGATCGCGACCCTTGTCTTCTGGGCCGGGCGCCACAAGTTTGTGCATATCCCGGCAGGTGGACGGCGCTTTATAAAGGAAGCCTTCAGCAAGGCCGGTCTGGGTGTGCTGGCGCGCCTTGGCGTGGTGTACCTGTTTGTTGCAGTGTTCTGGGCCCTGTTTGACCAGACAGCTTCATCCTGGGTGTTGCAGGCGCAGCAGATGGACCGTAACCTGTTTGGTATTGAGTTGTTGCCTGCGCAAATACAGGCAGCGAACCCGTTGCTGGTGCTGTTGTTGATACCGCTGTTTTCCTACCATATCTACCCGGCTATTGATCGCTGCTTTGTCCTGACACCATTACGCAAGATGTCGATTGGGCTGTTTTTGACAGTGTTGGCCTTTACGATCCCGACAGGTATACAACTATCGATCGAAGCAGGCGGGGTGCCGTCCATTGCATGGCAGCTACTGGCCTACGTGATTATTACCTCGGCCGAGGTCATGGTTTCAATCACCTGCCTTGAGTTCTCCTATACGCAGGCACCGAAAACCATGAAGTCCTTCGTGATGGCTTTTTTTATGCTGTCGATCTCACTTGGCAACCTGTTCACCAGCGCAGTGAACTTCTTTATCCAGAACCCGGATGGCAGCAGCAAGCTGGCCGGAGCCGATTATTTTATTTTCTTCACCCTCCTGATGCTGGGTACGTCCATGCTGTTCGTGCTGGTTGCCCGGTACTACCAGGGCGAGACCTATATGCACGAAGAGCAACCGGATTTTCCCGGCTAATGCGCATCCTGTTGTTGTCGGCCTATGACGCACACAGCCATCGCCGTTGGCGACAGGGGCTGGTGGATGCCTTTCCCGACTGGCAATGGACGGTGCTTGCGCTGCCACCTCGAAACTTTTTGTGGCGCGTGCGTGGCAACAGCCTGAGCTGGGCGTTCGCGGAACGGGAAGCACTGGAGCAGCCGTACGACCTGTTGCTCGCCACGTCCATGACAGACCTGTCCACATTGAAGGGCATGGTGCCATCGCTGGCGCATGTACCGGGCATTGTTTACTGTCACGAGAACCAGTTTGCATATCCAGACCGGCGTGAGCAGCAACCGAATGAACCAGTGTTTGTCAGTTTGTATGCCGTGCTTGCAGCTGACCGGGTGATGTTCAATTCCAGCTATAACCGCCAGACTTTCCTGGAGGGTTCTCAGGCCTTTCTGCAAAAGATGCCTGATGCTGTTCCGCCCGGTGTGATTGAACACATTGCAGACAGGAGTTGCGTCATCCCGGTACCGCTGGAAGAACACTGGTTTGCAGGCAGCACCCGCCCGCTTGCCGGGGAGGGACCATTCACCATCGTCTGGAACCATCGCTGGGAGTACGACAAGGCGCCGGAGCGCATGTTTGCCGCGTTACTGAAACTGCATGAAGACGGGGTGGATTTCAGGGTGCATGTGGTCGGCCAGCAGTTTCGTGAACAGCCACCGGTGTTTGCTGAAATGCGACCGTTGCTTGTGACGCATATCGGCGAGTGGGGGATGGTTGAGTCCGACACGGCATACCGGCGGCTATTGCAGGAATCGCACGTGGTGCTGACCACGGCCTTGCACGAGTTCCAGGGCCTGGCGGTACTGGAGGCGGTCGCCTCGGGCTGTATCCCGCTGGTGCCGGACCGGCTGGCTTACCCGGAATTCATCCCGGAAGAATTTCGTTATCCGTCATACCCGGATGACGCCGGGCGTGAGAGTGAAGCGATTGCCACACGTTTGCAGTCACTGGCGAAAGACTTTCAAAATGGTGCGCTTCCCCGACCGCCGGATCTGTCGCAGTTGTCGTGGTCGCAGCTACGACCTGTCTACGAAAAAGAAATCAAGGTTTTGCTATAGTCAACTCGTCATTGCGAGGAACGCAGTCACGCGGCAATCTCATCACGTCCGCTGCCAGCTTCATGAGATTGCCGCGCTACGCTCGCAATGACGAGTTAATCAGAACCTCCATAGTTATCAAGAAACAGCAGAGACTGACTTTTTTGTCCGCTGAATGTTTATCAGACAAGCCACTACATGACACTGCCCTTTAAAAGAAAAGAACAACTGCACGGCGGGCGTCGGCAGGGCAAACCCGTCCCGCTGTCCCTGCGCCTGATGCGTTTCATGTTCTCAAATGTGGGTGCGTTGTTCCCGGAGATGATGGGGCGCTGGGCCTTCCGCCTGTGGTTTCGTACCCGACGCTTTCCCGAAGCGGCAGCTGGCAAACGTGAGGCGGGCCGGGCAGAACGTGAAACAATAGTGGTTGATGATATCCCGATTGCCATCTACAAGTGGGGTGAGGGGCCCGTTGTAGTGTTCGTGCACGGCTGGTCCGGTCGCGGCAGCCAGGCGGCCGCTTTTATCGAGCGATTGAATCGTGCCGGCTACCAGGTCCTTGCTGTCGATGCACCCGGGCATGGTGAATCTCCCGGTGACAGGACGAATATCCTTGAGTGTGCGGTTGTCCTGCAGGCCGTGAATAAAGCCTGTGGTCCCGTACATGCGGCCATCACTCATTCTTTCGGCGGCATGGTGCTGGCATACGCAATGAAGC
>DAOVYA010000298.1 GCA_030635865.1 Gammaproteobacteria bacterium
GAGCCACCCACTGTAAATGGAAGTTCAACGTCCACAATGCCCGTACGTTCGGACAACCATGTCGCGCTCCTGTCGTCCTGGTAGGCAGCGCGTACTATCATATCGGCGGGTTGCTGCTCCATTTGTGCAACCAGCCTGGCTAGATCGCCACTGCCGGGAGGAACACCGGGTTTCGGTTCAATGGTTGCGACTCGTTCCAGCTCCAACCATTGACTCAAATAGACCCAGCTGCGGTGTTGCACCACCATGGTCATGCCCTTGAGCGGTATTGCTGCCTGCTCCCACCGATCGATGGCAGATTGCCAACGGGAGAGAAAGTCATCCAGGTTAGTTTGATATTGTCGCGCATTGCCTGGATCAATAGTCGACAACCGCTGCGCCAATACCTTTGCAACCGCTGTCAGGTTATGCGGGTTCATCTGGATATGCGGGTTACCCTGGGCATGAATGTCGCCTTCGGCACGATCAAGACGCTGTGGGCGATCCAGCAACGAAACGACCGTTGCTGCTTCCAGATAACCCGGCTGGCCAGGTTGGACCTGCGGATTGTTCGCGCGACGCAGTAACAACGGCAACCACGCGGTCTCGAGTCCAGCACCCGTGCAGATGACGAGGTCTGCCTTGCGCATCCGTGCGATCAGGCTCGGCCGTGCCTGGATATGATGGGGATCCTGCATGGCAGTCGTGGCGGATGTCGCCTCTACCAAACCCCCACCCACTTCCCGTGCCAGGGCGGACCATTCCGGTTCACAGGCAAAAATCGATAACGCTGCGGTTGAAGGCAACGGAATGGAAGCCACGACGCTAACCAATAGTATGAAACGTAACATCTTGCCCCCCTTCAAAACTGGTGCGCCCCGTGTGCACCCAGACTCATAATGTACTGGAGATAAAAACGATCAAGCGACTTCACGTCAGACTCATCACGACTGTATTGCAGCCGAAATCGGCTGAATTCGCTGTTCGACCAGTCCAGCATGGCTGTGTAGATTTCAGGTGACACCCCCAGTGTATCCAGTGACGTGCCAGTAAATGCAGAACCCGGATCATCGGTATCGACCCAGGCATAGCGCATACCTGCCCGCCACTGCGGCATAAACTGATAGATGCCTTCGAGATATCCTCCCCACTGATCCTCATCGTAGGCCAAAGGACTACCACCACCGGGTGTGAATACCCCGTCCTGGTTTTGCCAGAACAGCGCACCTTCAAGTTTCAAATTATTCCGGTACGGATTGCCATTAGGTGCCCATTTCCATACGCCATCGAGAATGGCCAAATCGACATCTCCGTCAAAGTCATCACCCTCACCGGAATCCCTGTCCTTCGCACGCGCTGACAACCAGGACAAACCGGCTAGCCAGCTGTGGCTGATGCCAACATCTCCCCCGGTACGACCGAACAGGCTCCAGGCGCCCTTGCCATCATGCCCGGAACCTCCTGCAGGAAATTTATCTCCCCGCAACCACTCCGCCCCCACTTCCATGAACAGGTCGGTCGGCGCCAGCCAGCGCGTCTGGACACCATCATCAAGATATTGGCCGTTCATAAATACCCGGTATGGCAATGGACGATCAACGAAGTCATCGGCGTGTCGATGAAACTGATTGCGATACCCGATGCCGGAGAAGAACCGGCCGCCCCGTAACTGCAGGCCATACGGCAACGCCAGGGTCTCGAACCAGGCCTCCTCCAGCTCGACCTCTGTCGAACCATCCTCGTCGGCAACCGCGAGCGTAAAGTTGCCGAAAAACTTGTCATCGATATTCGCCTTGGCGTTGATCTCAGATTCACCTACGGAGAATCCGTCTTCTCCCGGACCGGCTTCCTCTCCGAGCATGAATCCCGGCACAGCGGAATCGTTATTACGGGAAAAACTTGCTGCCGTGCCAACCAGTACGACACCGATCGACGGATTGAAATCACTGGGCTTTTCCTGGACTGCGGGCACTTCCGGTATGGCAACATCAGCAACTACCGCTTGCTCCTGCGGTGAGCGTTCCAGTGAATCGATACGAGTTTCCAGTGCCTTGATCTGAGTCTCATAGAGTCGCCTGATTTCTGACAACTCTTCCCTGAGCAGATCAATTTCAGTCAACTCGCCGGCAGTTACAGTGGAACCGGAGATTGCACACAGCAATACAATTGCGACCTTTCTGATATACATGGATATCTCCCAACAGAAACAACAGGTAGCGCGGCGGAACCAGACGGAACCACCACGTTGTAAAACAGGGTTGAATCAGAGAAAGATGAAGGGTGGTGCGCGGGACTGGAAAGATAAAATGTTTACTGCAGCATATTGCTGTCGTTGCGAATCAGAGGCACAAACAGAGGGAGTCTTGACCGGCAATCCAAAAGTGGACATCGGCAAGACGTTGTCCAATTGCTGAACACACAGGCACAGCACACAAATTTCTGAGGAATTCGTATCCGTATCATGATCATGTCCCAGCGCAATTGACTGGCCCAGCAGCAGCGCCAGGATCAACGCCCAGTGTGGAATGATGCGAACAGCCCGTTTCCCAAGAATCGACATAATCATGCAACCGAGACCATAGGTTGTCCCGGGATACCAGTCAAGTCACTATCAAGCAGCGCATTATTTCCAAATCGGACGTTTACACATCGCAACCAAAACGGCTGATTTGGGTCGTCTCTCGCCCTTCCCTTGGAATAACAGCAGGTTGCAGGTTAAACGCGTACTATCGGCAACTCCTGACCTTCGACTATGCTGTTTTCTTGAATCCAGAGCAAAGCAGGTTGTTAATGCTCATTACCTTTTCTGGAATCATGTATCGGTCTTGCTGATCTTTTTCCCAGTGAACATAGCTTTAACAAGATGCTCGTTGTGCAA
>DAOVYA010000190.1 GCA_030635865.1 Gammaproteobacteria bacterium
GAAGGCCTGCCAGCTTTTGCGCCCTATGATGCCATTATCACGACCGCTGCTTCTGAACGGATTCCACAAGCGTTACTGGACCAGCTGTCGGAGAAAGGCGGGCGACTGGTGATACCGCTGGGCGGGAATGCGTGCCAGACGCTGACGCTGGTGACCCGCAGGGGCAACAGCTATGAGCAGGAAAGTCTCGATCCGGTTATCTTTGTGCCCCTGCTGAGTGGTCAGGCCTGATGCAGTTGTTTACCAGCCTGTATGACAAGTGCATGGCATGGGCGCATCATCGGCACGCGGTGTGGTACCTGTCCGGTTTGAGTTTCTCAGAGTCTTCATTTTTTCCAATTCCTCCGGATGTCATGCTGGCGCCCATGAGTATGGCAAGGCCGGACCGCGCCATGCGTTTTGCGGCCCTGACGACACTTATGTCTGTTCTCGGTGGTTTGTTTGGTTATTTCATCGGCGTGTTTTCCTTTGAAGTATTCGAACCCTGGTTGCAGCAGTCCCACTACTGGGAAAAATATTTGCATGCGAAAACATTGTTTGGAGAATGGGGCTTCTGGGCCATCCTGATTGCCGGTTTTTCGCCAATCCCCTATAAAATATTTACCATCACAGCAGGTACGCTGGGGATGAGCCTTCCCCTGTTTGTTATCGGGTCAACCATTGGCCGTGGCGGGCGTTTCTTCCTGGTGGCCGGATTGCTTGCATGGGGCGGGCCGGCAATGGAGAAGAACCTGCGGGTCTACGTGGAACGGATTGGGTGGCTTGTAGTCATTGCCGGTGTTTTGGCCTTTCTGTATTTTCGTTACTGATGCCGGGCCAGCTTAAATTTATCACCGCCTGCCTGCTATTCTTTATGCTGGCAGCCTGTAGTTCCCATCCGATTAATGCCCCGATTGATTCGCGCAGTAACGACGCACATCCCGGGTCGAGTTCAACTGTAAAAACACGTCCGGCAAAGACCGGTCGCAGTTATTCCAGGAGCGGGGCCGATTATTATGTGGTCAGGCAGGGCGACACCCTGTTCTCGGTTGCCAGGCAGCATGGCATGGAGCACCGGCAGCTTGCCAGTATCAATGGCATTAATTATCCATTTACCATTTACAAGGGGCAGCGTCTCAAGCTCCGGGGAAAGAGCAGTGTGGGTGCGGTCACTGCCCCTGTGTTAAAGACAGACAAGCCGAAATCCAAACCTGTACCGAAGGTCGCGGTAAAAAAAGTTGAAAAGCCGACCACTGCAAAAAGCAGTGCGGTGACCAGGTTCGATGGTAAATGGCAATGGCCGACACGCGGGCGCCTGTTGCGTGGTTACAAGCCGAAGGAGCCAGGCAAGAAGGGAATTTATATAGGCGGGCACATTGGACAGCCGGTAAAAGCTGCTGCTAACGGGAAAGTGGTCTATGTAGGGAGTGGACTTATCGGCTATGGCAGGCTTATCATTATCCGGCACAATGATAATTTGCTGAGTACCTACGGGCACAATAGCGAGTTGCTGGTTGAGGAAGATGAATTCGTCAAGTCGGGCCGCGTGATTGCAAAGATGGGCAGTAGCGGTAACGATTACACCGGGTTGTATTTTGAAATCCGCAAGGACGGAAAGCCGGTAAATCCCCTGGCCTATCTGCCCAAAAAAAACTGATTCGGCCGGCACCAGGCACAACGGCCCCGTGAGCACATGACCGGGCACAGCAATGTGAAAGGTGAGGAAGCCAGTGGTAAAAAGCAAGAATTCAGGGAAAGAAAACAGGAAAGGCCAGCCCGCTGCAAAAAGGAAGGCATCAGGCAAGGCATCGTCCGGGCCTGAAAGGCCTGCCAGGAAAACAAGTTCCGTGTCCGGGAAGAATACATCCACCGGTAAAGGTTCCGAGAGTCACGACCCCACCCGGCTCTATCTAAGTGAAATTGGTGCATCCCCCTTGCTGACGGCAGAGGAGGAGGTCATGTACTCGCGCCAGGCGCAAGCCGGTGATGAAGAGTCCCGCAAGCACATGATCGAAAGCAACCTGCGCCTGGTCGTCAAGATTGCGCGCAGGTATATGAACCGGGGCCTGGCCTTTCTTGACCTGATCGAGGAGGGTAATCTTGGCCTGATACGTGCGGTTGAGAAGTTTGATCCTGAGCGTGGTTTTCGTTTCTCGACCTATGCGACCTGGTGGATCCGTCAAACCATAGAACGCGCCATTATGAACCAGTCGCGTACCATCCGTTTGCCGATTCACGTGGTCAAGGAAATTAACACCTATTTACGTGCAGCGCGCGGCCTTGCGCAAAAGCTCGATCATGAGCCCAGTGCAGAAGAAATTGCCAGCCTGTTGAATAAACCGATTGAAGATGTCGAACGCATGCTGGGTCTGAATGAGCGCATTGCTTCAACAGACATTAACATCATGAGCGATTCCAGCAAGACCCTGCTGGAGACCATCCCGGATGAAAACAGCCGGGACCCGACAGAAAGTCTGCAGGAAGAAGATGTTCACACCAATATAGAGGACTGCCTGTCACAGCTGACTGACAAACAGCGCGAAGTTGTTGAGCGCAGGTTTGGCTTGCACGGCCATAATGTCTCTACCCTGGAAGAGGTTGGCCGGGAAATCGGGGTAACCCGTGAGCGCGTTCGCCAGATCCAGATGGATGCGCTGAAAAAACTGAAACGCATACTGGAGCAGGAAGGGTTTTCGGTTGATGCGCTGTTAAAATAAGTAAAAAGTGAAGAGTAACAAGTGAGAAGTAAAGAGTAAGAAGTAAGAAGAGGGTGGTGACGTTTCTCCGTCTATTCCAGGATCATCGCCGCGACGACACGCCGGTCTTCCGATAACAGGACGTTGAAGGTGCGGCAGGCAGCGTCCGTGTTCATGATTTCCACACCAATTCCTTGAACCAGTAGCCCAGCCGTAATATGTGACGCAGGAAACTGCTGGCGCTCGCCTGTACCCAGGATGACGATCTCAGGCTGGTAATCAGCCAGCTGGTCGATGTGTTCAGACGCGATTGCATCGAAGTTCTGCGGGGCCCACTCAATAATCTCATCCGGTGTAATCACCACACTGCAGTTGATGCGTTTTCCATTGATGATGATCTCGCCCTGCCGATAGGCCTGGATCGAGTTGCCGCCAGACGTGTCCTGTGAAAATCGCATAAAGGGAAGATACGCAGACATGCGTGGTGAGACAAGTTCAAACAGCATTATCCTACAGACAGGCTCTTGCGACGTAAATAATCTATGCGCTTAAGGCTCGGTGTATGTATGAGATGTGATTTTATGGGGGTCATTTACCCGGGAGCAGGATTACATACAAGTGATGCTTGATTGAGAAGGAAATAGTCTCATTCACAAGATAGCCAGGGAGTGGCGAAATGAAGATATTGGATAGATTGGATCAATCTGCGCCTGTAATTACTGCGGGCATTGAAAGAAGAACGGTGGTTTTTCAGTGTGGTGATTATACTTCATCGAAAAAAGCAGCCCGAATTCTCTTCATGTGCTTGTTTGCCGGACTGCTGGTGCTGGGTAGCCTGTATTCAGCTCACGTGCAGGCAATGACACCCACTGCGTACTACGTGCTTGATCCTGATTTCGGTGATGCTGATGCCACGATTGTAAGTCTCGAGGACGGCAACACGATTACTGCCGGTGGTACGCAGCTGTACCTTGATAATGGAGAAATCGGGACAATACCGGCTGCTGATCTTGCGCAAGGTACAAAGGTCTCTGGCACCGGTGCTTTTACCCTGGGTAATTCTGTCAATGGCACGGATTTGCCAAATCCAGAAAGCTTCGCTGGCACGCTCTTTTCGATTCCACACAGAACCAACAGTCATCGTTACTTGCTGTTGAGCCCGGATACAGATGCACGGGTAGGGATCAAGAACGATGGTGATAGAACCAATATCATGTTAACTGCAGGGCAGGTTTATACGCAGGAGATGGGGAGTAATAACGGTAATAGCCAACTGGGCGAGATTACCTCGGATGTGCCAATCCTTGTGCTGCATAAGGGATATAACAATAGTGATGCCCGCTATTCCTATCCTGTTCCGCCTGCAGCCCTGGAACTCTGGGGGTTTCATTCGCAGGAAATCCTGGTGGGGACTGCCGGAAAGGGCGCAGATGTTTATCTATACGCAAGCAATGGCGACTCGACAGATAAATCGATTGATAAGGAAGAATGGAAAGAGATTAATGTCGGTGATAATGACTCTGAAGGCAGGGGCGATGCCATTCACGTCATTTCAGATGAGCCCGTCTCAGCCGTCCAGTTCGATGATAGTGACGGCCGGGAATCCACGGCCTTTTTCAGCAGCGAGTACCTGGCAACCCATTTTGC
>DAOVYA010000029.1 GCA_030635865.1 Gammaproteobacteria bacterium
CGCGGATGTCGCTGAACGCGGTATTGTATTGACCGGTGGCGGGGCATTACTGAGTGACCTGGACCAGCTGCTGATGGAAGAGACCGGCCTGCCGGTTGTGGTTGCCGATGACCCGCTCACGTGCGTTGCCCGAGGCGGCGGCCGTGCGCTCGAGTTATTTGACGAGCGTGGCGGCGACGTCTTTACCGTCGAATAAAATCACTCTCAAATACGCTAGAATACTGCCCTGGAACGGGCGGAACACCTGCCCGGGTAATACCACTGCATCACGGGGTGTCCGATCAAGCTTATTTTCACACAAGGTCCTTCCATTACGGCACGACTGATCCTGCTTGTGCTGCTGTCTGTCGTACTCATGGTGATGGACCACCGCCACCAAAACCTTGATTCGGTGCGCTCGGCCCTTTCCGTGATTGTCTACCCGTTGCAACTGGCCATCGAGTTACCGGGTTCGGTGTCAGACTGGTTTAGTGAATCGCTTTCTTCACGCCGGGAACTGCAGGAGGAAAACGCGAGCCTGCGCACCCAGCAAATCATGCAAAAGGTACAGATGCAAAGACTGGCTGCACTCGAAACTGAAAATATACGCCTGCGCGGACTCCTCGATGCTTCATTCGAAATCGGCGAGAAAAGATTGATCGCGGAATTGATGTCAGTAAACCTTGACCCCTTCCAGCACCAGATCGTAATCAACAAGGGAACGCGTGATGACGTCTTTCCCGGCCAGCCGATACTCGATGCCGAAGGCGTCATGGGGCAAATCGTCCATGCCGGACCCTATACTTCAACCGCTGTACTGATCACCGATACATCACATGCAATTCCGGTACAGGTCAATCGCAACGGCTTGCGCTCCATTGCGATTGGCAGCGGCGCAATCAACCGGCTGGAACTACCTTATATTCCGAATAATTCAGACATCCTGCCGGGTGACTTGCTGGTTACATCCGGGCTTGGCGGGCGCTTCCCGCCCGGTTACCCGGTCGCCAGGGTAAGCGCGGTACAACATGACCCCGGGCGTTCATTTGCACAGGTAGTGGCAGAACCGCTTGCGCAGCTAAACCGGAGTCGTGAAGTACTGCTGGTATGGCCGGGCGAAACCACCACCGTTCTGGAACCAACAGCCCCCGCGGACATGGAAGATGTGACCACGGAAAATGGTGTGAGTGAAGCTGCCATCGAAGCCACGGGGAGCACACCATGAGGCTTGCAAAACACCATGGCGGCAAGATCATCCTGATCACTTTTATTATCGCACTGTTACTGACTATCATGCCCCTGCCTGACTGGTTGCGCTACGCGCGCCCGGACTGGGTCGGGCTGGTGCTTATCTATTGGTGTCTTGCAGTCCCGGATCGGGTCGGTGTCAACACGGGCTGGCTGACGGGCTTGCTGGTTGACCTGCTCACTGGCACCCTGCTTGGCCAACATGCCCTGTCACTGACCGTGGTAGCCTGGCTGACACTGAAATTCCATCAACGCATGCGCCTGTTTCCCGTCTGGCAACAGGCCGTCACAGTGATGGTCCTTTTAATCGTCCACCAGCTACTGGCACTCTGGATCAGCCGCATAATCGGCCACCCCGGCGCACCGTGGTACGTGTGGATGCCTGCGATCACCGGCATGTTGATCTGGCCACTGGTCTTTACTGCGTTGCGCGGATTACGCCGCGGGTTCAGGGTTGATTAAGCAGTCTTTATGCAACAGCAACTCACTTTAAAGGACCATTTCTTCGAAACCCGGCTGTTCATGCGCCGTATCATTGCATTGATCATTCTTGGCAGCGTCCTGCTCCTGGTTCTGCTCGGCCGGCTCTGGTATCTGCAGGTCATCGAACATGAACATTTCACCACCCTGTCGGAAGACAACCGCGTAAAGCTGCAGCCGGTCCCACCCAATCGCGGCCTGATTTATGACCGCAATGGCATACTGATGGCTGAGAACCTGCCTTCCTACCGGCTGGAAATTACACCGGAACAGGTAGATGACATGAGTGCCACGCTGTCGGCCCTTGAGGACATTATCGGAATCCGTGAGATTGACCGTAACCGTTTCGAGAAACTTTTAAGCCGCAAGCCACGGTTCGAAGCCATCCCGCTGCGTTTTCATTTGAATGACAAGGAAGTCGCACAATTTTCCGTTAATCGTCACAAGTTTCCCGGCGTGGAAATCACCGCAGGCCTGGCCCGCCATTACCCGCACGGAAAACTCGCTGCGCACGCGCTGGGATATGTCAGCCGGATTGACGAACAGGCACTGAGATCACTCGATACTTCAAATTATCGCGGCACTACACATGTCGGAAAAATCGGCCTTGAGAAAACCTACGAATCCCTGCTGCATGGTACGGTCGGCTACCAGCAGGTCGAAACTACAGCACAGGGGCGGGTATTACGGGTACTTAACCGCACGTCTCCCGTTTCCGGACGCAATCTTTACCTGACACTGGATTTACACGTACAAGCTGCAGCTGAACAGGCCTTTGGCGATTACTCGGGTTCTGCAGTGGCGATTAATCCCAAAAACGGCGATATCCTGGCACTGGTCAGTCTGCCAGCCTATGACCCGAATGCATTTGTGAACGGTATTGATTACGACGACTATGCAGCCCTGAACAACAACGACCAGGAACCCCTGTTCAACCGCGCCCTGCGCGGTCAATATCCGCCGGGTTCCACGATCAAACCATTCATGGGACTGGCCGGACTGGAACAGGGAATTACCGGCAGGCATTCAGCCACCTACTGCCCGGGCTTCTACACCCTGCCGGGCAGTACCCGCAAATATCGTGACTGGAAACGTAAAGGGCACGGCACCGTCAGTCTGCATTCCGCCATTGTGCAGTCCTGTGACGTGTATTTCTACGATCTTGCGGGGTCGCTGGGCATCGACCGCATCCATGACTACCTGGGTCAGTTCGGGTTTGGCAAACTCACCGGCGTTGATATCCAGGGAGAATTATCCGGCCTGTTACCCTCAAAGGAGTGGAAACGACGCCGTCGTAACGAGCCCTGGTTTCCCGGTGAGACCATCATAACCGGAATCGGCCAGGGTTTCTTCCTGGTCACACCCACTCAACTGGCAAACGCAACCGCCACACTGGCCAATAATGGCCTGGTAATGAAACCGAGGATTGTTCACGCGGAACAGGAGGCAAACCGTAATGAACTCCTGCCACGCCACCCGGAACTGGCCGAGACCATTACAGTAAATGACCAGGACCACTGGGATGCCGTTATCAATGCGATGACTGATGTCGTACATAGTCCACGCGGAACCGCACGCAAGGCTGGCGCTGGCAGCCCCTACCGGATTGCCGGCAAAACCGGAACTGCACAGGTATTTGGACTCAAGGAGGATGAAGAGTACGATGCGGCAACCATTGCAAAGAAGTTACGAGACCACGCACTGTTTATCGCCTTCGCGCCCGTAGATAACCCACAGATTGCAGTCGCTGTCATTGTTGAAAATGGCGGCGGTGGCGGAGCGGTAGCTGCACCGATTGCCCGCACCATCATGGATGCATATCTGCTGGAAAAATCACCGTGAGTATCAGTATCAGTCCACATCGGGAAGACGCCAGTCTGCGTGGCTGGCAATATCGCCTGCACCTCGATACCCCGCTGCTAATTACCCTGATCTGTGTATCCGTCCTGGGGCTGATGATCCTCTACAGTGCAAGCGGGGGCGACATATCATTGGTCAAACGTCAATTAATCCGTCTCGGCCTCGCCTATACGGGCATGTTTATTGTTGCCCAGATCCACCCGCGGCTATTGCAACGACTGACTCCCTGGATATTTGTTGCCGGGGTCCTGTTACTGCTGGCCGTACTCCTGGGGGGTGAAGCGAGTGGTGGTGCCCAACGCTGGCTGAATCTCTACGTGATCCGTTTCCAGCCGTCCGAAATGATGAAACTGGCCGTGCCAATGATGGTCGCATGGTACCTGGCCGATGGACGTCTCCCGCCCAACCGCTGGCAACTACTGGGTTCAGCCACCCTGATCGCAGTGCCCATGCTGATGACTGCCAGACAACCGGATCTCGGCACTGCCATGCTGATTGGCAGTGCCGGCTTCTTTGCCCTGTTTCTTGCCGGCCTGCAATGGCGCCTGCTGGGATTTCTCGCTGTAATGGCAGGAGCAATGGCACCACTGCTATGGCACTTCATGCTCGATTACCAACGTCAACGTGTAATCACTTTTCTCAGCCCGGAGAAAGATCCATTAGGCACCGGTTACCACATCATCCAGTCGAAGATCGCCATTGGCTCCGGCGGCCTGTTCGGCAAAGGCTGGCTCAACGGGACACAATCGCAACTGAATTTTCTTCCAGAGCGCTCCACTGACTTTATTTTCGCTGTACTGGGCGAGGAATTCGGTTTCTTCGGCATCCTGTTGCTGTTTTCCTTCTACATCATTATCGTGGTACGCGGCATCATGATCGCGATTCAGGCACAGGATACCTACACACGTTTGCTGGCGGGCAGCCTTTCAATGACATTCTTTGTCTACGTCATCATTAACACCGGGATGGTCACCGGACTGTTACCAGTGGTCGGCCTGCCCTTGCCCATGATCAGTTATGGCGGCACCTCCATCGTCACACTCATGGCAGGTTTTGGTATCCTCATGTCAATACAGACTCATCGCAAACTGCTGTCAACCTGATGTGTAGCCAGATGCCAGAATGCAAACCAGTTAAATCCACGGGAACATCCTCGATGCCTCAACCAATCTCCCGAACCGGTATTTTTACCACCCTGCTGTTGGCCTTTTTTTCAACCTGCAGCATGCCGGTCACAGCAGTAACCGCATACAGCGAAAACCCGAAGGTACAAGTATTTATTGATGAGATGGTCTCCCGCCACAATTTTGACAAGGAAGAACTGACCAGCCTGTTTTCAAAGGCAGAACGACGCGACGACATCCTTGAACTCATGAGGAAGCCAGCCGAGAAACGCTTGCCCTGGTTCGAATACCGGAAAATTTTCCTGACGCAAAGCCGCATCAACGGGGGTGTCACATTCTGGCAGGATAATGCCGAAATTCTTGCCAGGGCAGGAAAAACCTTCGGTGTGGATCCCCAGATTATTGTAGCCATCATTGGAGTGGAAACCCGCTATGGCAGTAATACCGGCAGACACCGGGTACTGGATGCACTCTCCACACTGGCCTTCGACTATCCGCCACGCAGCAGGTTCTTCCGGGGTGAACTCGAACAGTACCTGGTACTGACGCGCGAGGAAGGTATCGACCCGCTGGAGACAACGGGCTCCTATGCCGGCGCCATGGGTTATGGACAATTTATCCCGAGCAGCTACCGGGCATACTCCGTCGATTTCAATAACGACGGCAAACGCGATCTCTGGAACAGCAAGAACGACATTATCGGCAGTGTGGCAAATTATTTTCATGTCCACGGGTGGAACCCTGGTGAGCCTGTGGCAATACCTGCCAGCGTAAACGGCGAAAAATACCGGCTGATTCTCGACCGGGGTTACCAACCCAACACGGTACTGGGTGCAATGCGCCATGACGGGATCACACCTGCCAGGTCTATGCCAGATCAGCTACCCGGCGCATTACTTGAATTTGAGATGAAGGATGAACCCGAATACTGGATAGGCTTCAATAATTTCTATGTGATCACGCGATACAATCACAGCCCGCTCTATGCCATGGCGGTGTATCAACTCAGCGAGGAAATTCGTGAGGCCTACGAACAGGATCTGCAGTTATTGTATGAATAACTGCATAGTTACAAAAATAATTGCGATCCCTGCGACGGGCCTCCTGCTTGCTGCAGTTTTATTCACCGGCTGTTCATCAAGAGGTCCGCTGGAACCGGAGGATGCCGCACCCCCCGAACCTCTGGATGTCAGCCACATACCAAATGCTGTTCCCCGTCCCGAACCCTTAAGTCGCTATGGTAACCCGCCTTCCTACGTTGTACGCGGGAAACGCTACTACACCATGCCATCCGGCAAGGGCTACAAGGAGCGGGGTATCGCTTCCTGGTACGGGACAAAATTCCAGGGAAAACGCACCTCCAGCGGCGAGCCCTACGATTTGTATGGAATGACAGCCGCGCATCGTGCACTGCCACTGCCAACGTATGCTGAAGTAACAAACCTGAAAAACGGGCGATCTGTTATCGTAAAGGTCAACGATCGCGGCCCCTTTCACCAGGGTCGAATCATTGACCTGTCTTACGCAGCAGCAGTCAAGCTTGGCATCATAGGCTACGGGACAGGCCTGGTTGAGGTTCGGGCAATTGATACCAGCGAACCTGACCCCACCCACATGACAGGGGCAGGGCAGGAACCGGAATCTGCCCTGCCTGCCAGCCAGGAAAAGCCCCGGGTATATTTGCAGGCAGGTGCCTTCCGTGAACGTAGATACGCAGAACAGTTACGTGCAGAAATCGAAACCCGGAAACTTGGTGAGGTCAGGATCGTTGAGCCTGCAGGCAAAAGTACCCTTTACAAGGTACAGGTAGGGCCCCTGCAGAACACCGGGGAAGCCAACCGGATAAATCGCGGGCTGAAAACACTGGGCATCAACGATGGTCATTCCCTTATACAATAGAGTCAGGTCCTGATACGGGTTTGCAAATGCAGCGCCACATACGGACAATGCATGAACTATCAACCACGGACCTGATATGAACCTTATGCCGAACAGACTGATTTCCCTAATATTTACAATAATTTACCTGGCATTCGCCGGTACTATACAGGCAGCCCCGCTGCCCATTCCAAAGCCACCATCGACTGGTGCAAAGGCCCTCATCATCCAGGACTTTAACAGTGGCTGGGTAATTGCCGAGAAAAATTCCAGCGAGCCGTTCGAACCCGCCAGCATCACCAAGCTGATGACCGCCTATGTCATCTTCAATGAGCTGAAATCCGGCAACATTACCCTGGACACCATGGTCACAATCAGTGAAAAAGCCTGGCGCACCCCCGGCTCGCGCATGTTTGTCGAAGTCGGCACACAGGTGTCTGTTGAAGACCTGCTACAGGGAATTATCATCCAGTCCGGCAACGATGCAACAGTTGCCATGGCAGAATTTATCGCTGGTAGTGAAGACACCTTTGCTGCCCTTATGAGCCGGACTGCAGAGGAACTCGGTCTGACAGGTAGCCACTTCGTGAACTCAACGGGTCTGCCAGACCCCGATCACTACATGACTGCCATTGATATTGCCCGACTGGCATCGCGGGTAATTGCCGAATATCCGGAATACTATAAATGGTATTCACGCAAGGAATTTACCTACAACAAGATTACCCAGTACAACCGCAACAAATTACTATGGCGCAATACAGGCGTTGACGGAGTGAAAACCGGCCATACTGAATCGGCGGGCTACTGCCTGGTCACCTCCGCAAAAAAAGACGGCATGCGTTTGATCACCGTGGTTCTCGGTACCGATAGTGCAAATACGCGTACTGATTCCAGCCAGGCACTGCTTAACTACGGCTTCCGTTTCTTTGAAACACACAAACTCTATGAACCGGAAACCCAGCTCGCCAGCACCCGGGTATGGAAAGGCGATGCCGAGTCTGTTTCTCTTGGTCTCAACAAGTCACTCTACGTCACCATCCCCCGCGGGCAGTACAATTCACTGGACGCCTCCATGAACATCAACAATCGAATCATTGCCCCGATCTCGGCCGGAACAACGCTCGGAGCGGTACAGGTAAAACTTGGTGACACCGTTATTGCCGAACAGGAACTTGTAAGCCTGAACGCGATCGACGAGGGTTCGTTCTGGCAACGAATTTCTGATGAAGCCCTGCTCTATTTCGAATAGACCGACAGCTCATGTGACCATTGCCTATCTAAACGGGACATTTCTGCCACTTGAAGAAGCCCGGGTATCCGTCATGGACCGGGGGTTTCTCTTCGGGGATGGCGTCTATGAAGTCATTCCTGTTTATGGCGGTCAGCTGTTTCGCCTGGCACACCATCTCAGGCGCCTGCAAAACAGCCTCGATGCTGTTCGTATCGGCAACCCCCTCCGGGATGAAGAATGGAAAAACATACTGACCAGATTGATCACGCAAAATAGCGACAGTGATCAGGCCGTATACCTGCAAGTCACCCGCGGTGTGGCTAAAAGGCGCGATCATGCCTTTCCTGAAGACACGCCACCCACTGTATTTGCAATGAGTACGCCCTGCCCGTCCTCGGCAGGTATTGATACTGTTACAGGAATCAGGGCTGTCACCCTGGAAGACAACCGTTGGAAACATTGCAATATCAAGGCAATTACACTATTGCCCAATGTCCTGCTGCGACAGGAAGCCATTGATGCAGGCACTGCAGAGGCCATCCTTATAAAAGACGGCTTCGCGATTGAAGGGGCAGCCAGTAACATCTTTATCGTTACCAACAACATTGTGATCACCCCGCCCAACGGCCCTGCATTACTACCTGGCATCACCCGCGACCTGGTCCTGGAGCTGGCTGCAAATAATTCTATCCCGTACCGGGAGGCAGACATCCCTGTAGACGACCTGCTGTCTGCCGACGAAATCTGGCTTAGCAGTTCTACACGGGAAATTTCCCCGGTCATCAGGCTTGATGACATCACCGTAGGCGCAGGCGTCCCTGGACCATTATGGAAACGTATGATTACCCTGTATCAGGACTACAAGGAAGCAGTACGAAAAGGCAAGGCAAAATGAATATTGAGCATGGAAAACCAAACAGCAGGAATCACAATGAATAATCTGGTGAAATATTATTATCTTGTTATAACGGCACTGGCCCTGTCCCTGGTTACAGCATGCTCAGCTGAAATTGGTAGTGAGGCATGGTGTGCCGCGATGCAGGAGAAACCTGCGGGAGACTGGACTGCAAACGAAGCATCCGATTTTGCAAAACACTGCATATTCAATTAAATCCCTACGCCCCCAACACAACTCCGGACAGCTTGTCGCCCCGATCGTCCAGCAGATAAACCACTTTCCCTGACTCACCCACATCAAGCTTGAGTCGTACATCGGCGATAGATGTGTGGGTAGACATCCGCTCCTGTCGAAACAGAATACCCGTTGTTTTCCCTATAGACGCGGCCTTCTTCAGCTTTATCTCCATTATCTCGGTATCACAGCTCGGCCACGCCATCACAACGCTGCAGTGACCTGTTCGCATCATTGATTCAACCGTCCAGAGACCACTGCGCCCCGGGTGCGGGTTAACCTGCAACACTTTGGAGGTATTCATACCAACAGCCGTAAATACACGGGCACGCGGCTGGTAGGGTGGCGTTACCATGGCAAGCCAGCGGCCCTGTTGACTGAGACGTGCCAATGCCGGCAACAACAGGGAAATAGCATCCGTGTGTATATTCGGGACTGTAATCTCGATCAGCCCTGCCTTCGGCCAGCCGCCGCCAGGCAACAGTTCATCCAGCGCCGGCGTTCCAGTCGGGGTAACAAGTGATGAACCTCTTGATGTACTTTTTTCCCAGGCGTTGAGGTGATGTAATGCAGGGGCAGTATTCATTATCCAATCTCCTTGCGCAGTATTCCAACACCCAGACCTTCAATAGCCAGAGACTGCTCGCGCAGATCTACCCGGATGGGTTCATAGTCAGGGTTTTCCGGCATCAGACGTACGATCGAGCCGCGCTGCCGAAAACGTTTTACGGTAACCTCATCATCAATGCGTGCTACCACGATCTGGCCATTTTCCGCATGCGGCGTGTGGTGTACGGCAAGCAGGTCACCATCGTTGATACCAATGTCCTTCATACTGTCGCCTTTCACGCGCAACAGGTAATCCGCCCGCGGATGAAAAGTGTCGGCCTCCACCCGGCAGTAATCCTCGATATTCTGTTCCGCAAGAATGGGCTCACCCGCCGCAACACGACCAACCACCGGCAGACCGTAGTCCTCCTCAAGGAGACGAATACCACGGGATGCGCCGGGAACCAGTTCGATGACACCCTTGCGTTCCAGTGCGCGCAGATGGTCCTCTGCGGCATTCGGGGAGCGGAACCCGAAGGTTTCAGCGATTTCGGCGCGGGTGGGCGGGCAACCCTCTTCTGCAACGTAGCTGCGTATCAACTCAAGGATTTCGGCCTGCCGGGCGGTCAGTGTGTCTCTGGTCATAACTGTTCACTGGTTATCTATACAGTTACTGTAATTGTATACAGTATAACCGATATTGCAATTATTATTTTAACTAATTGTATTTATTACTATTTAATGAATACTGCTATTATGAGTCACATCTGCGATCAAACACCGCCCGTCCTTGCGAGGGACAAAGTGACACGAACAAATAACCCCCGTCTTTGTGAGGAACGCAGTGACGCGGCAATCACATCACGTCCGCTGCCAGCTTCACGAGATTGCCGCGCTTCGCTCGCAATGACGGTGGGGTGGGGCCGCAATGACGACACACCAGGGATTCCCCGGGATTGCTGCAAGACATGGAACCTGTATCAACAATGAATTTCGATTATCATCGGCA
>DAOVYA010000012.1 GCA_030635865.1 Gammaproteobacteria bacterium
AGTCTCGGTAAAAACCACCAGGAAAACGAGTTCCTTTGGAACAACACCTGGACCGGGGCCGCGGCCGGCATTACCTGGAATATTTTCAACCTGCTGTCCGGCCCTGTACGCATGGAACAGGCACGGACACAGGGTGAACTGGATGATATCCGTCGCATGGCACTCAGCATGGCAGTGCTGACACAGGTGCAACTTGCTTACCAGCGCTACCACCTGGCCATCAAGAATAACCAGATAGCAGTTCAACAGTCCAACGTGGAATCACGCATCAAGAAACACATCATCTCCGGACAGAAGGCCAGCCGCGAGCACGCACTGGCGGTGCTGCGCGCAAAAACGGGTGCGCTGGTAGCACGCATGAGACGGCATATTGCCCACTCGGAAGTGCAGAATGCCATGGGCCGGTTACAGAACTCCATTGGCTATGACCCGTTGCCAAGGGAAATTAGTGATAACAGCATTGAGTCCCTGGCACAAACCATTAAAACCAGGCTTGAAGAAGCACCCGTCAAACTGTGACGAAGACAGCACAGAGTGCTTACCAACAGGACAGCAAGGAACAAGTGCAAGACAGGCACCATCTGCAGCAAAACCTTTTCCTGATTATTTTCCTGCTGGGCCTGGAGTTTGCCGGTCCGGTAGTCGCAGACACTGACCCCCCGGTCCGCGCCCTGCTCGTCCCGGCAGTTGAATCCACACTGTCAAGCCGGATGGCAGGCCGCATCACGGAAATCAGCGTCAAAGAAGGTGAACGATTCAAGAAAGGCGGGCGCCTTATCAGTTTCGATTGTGAAATCCAGGGCAACTACCTGAAAAAGTCCCGGGCAAAACTCCTTGCCGCCGAGAAAACCCACGAATCGAACCTGCTCCTGAAAGATTACCAGTCAATAGGTGACCTGGATATCGAACTGTCTGCCGCCGAGGTACAGACTGCAAAAGCAGATGTCGCCATTTTCAAATCAAAACTCAAACGCTGCAAAATTAACGCACCCTTTGATGGCCGCGTCATCGAGTTAATGGTTCATGCCCATGAAAGCGTCTCGGAACATCAACCGCTGATTGCCATCCTGGATGACCACAACCTCGAGGTACAACTATATATCCCGTCATGGTGGTTATCATGGCTGGAGCCCGGTGAAAAATTCTCAATCAGGATAGACGAGACAGGGAAAACATATACAGCCAGCGTAATTCGTCTTGGCGCGCGCGTGGATGCCGCCAGCCAGTCAATCGAGATTACAGCTGCCATCACCGGCAAGAACCCCGAATTGCTTGCCGGCATGAGCGGCGTTGCATTCTTTGACGTACCCGACAGGAAATAATCATCTGTGGCACAAGCCCCCACCACACCGGAAGCAACGAAAAATCCCGCAAAAACAAGTGACAGAAAAGCACTTGCGCTGGCTACTTTCCTGCAGCTTGAAAGACAGATTCGTCATGCAAACTCGGCAGAAAAATTCCGCTTTATAGTTGTTAACGAAACACACCGCCTGCTGCGCTACGACCAGGCGGTCCTGTGGAAGACCCTGTCGGCCGACAAGCTGGAAATCGTGGCTATATCCGGGGTATCCGCGGTTTCACCGGAAGCACCCTATATTGTCTGGCTCAGGAATATACTCACCGACCAATTGTCCGGGGATAAAGCCGGGCAGTGCCATATCGTAAGCAGTACTGATGTCAGTGAGTCTGCACAAAAAGACTGGAACGAGTGGATTGGCAGCGACGCGCTATGGTGTCCGCTGCTGACGGTACAGGGCACGCTCTATGGCGGACTCTGGCTCACACGCAGCAGTGGTGAGTGGCACCCCAGTGAACAGGCGCTGCTGGGACGTATTGCGGATGCCTATACACATGCATGGCAGGCACTTGACAGGCAGTCGGCCAGGTCATCATGGCTGCCGCAAATCAACCTGAAATCCGGGCGCCAGCGGATTGCGCTGATTACTGCACTACTGCTGGCCCTGTTTCTCCCGGTACGGCAGTCAGCACTGGCGCCGGCGGAAATTGTCCCGCTGGATCCCGTCATCGTCACCTCTCCCCTGGACGGAGTGATCAGCGATATTCACATACAGCCGAATTCTACGGTTCGCAAGGGCGACTTGCTTTTCAGCCTCGATGATACAGCCCTCCGGAACAAGCACCAGGTCGCAATCAAGTCGGCTGAAGTTGCGCAGGCCGAGTACCTGCTTGCCGCGCAAAAAGCCTTTAGCGATGAAAGCAGCAAATCCGAACTGGCGATGCTGCGCGCACAGGTCAAGGTCAGGGATGCCGAGGTACACTACACCAGTGAACTGCTTGATAAAGTGGATGTCCATGCCAGCCGTAGCGGCATTGCTATTTTTACCGCTGTAAACGACTGGACAGGTAAACCGGTTACCGTTGGCGAGAAAGTAATTACGCTTGCAGACCCGGAGCAAACCGAGATACAACTCTGGCTGCCTGTTGATGATGCAATCAACCTGGAGATCGGCGCAGAGGTCAAGTTATTCCTGAACATTGACCCGACACACCCGCTGACAGGCACCATGCGGCAAACCAGTTATGAGCCACAGGTTACGCCTGACGGAAATCTCGCTTTCCAGTTAAAAGCCGGATTTAACCACATCGAGAAACAACCGCGCGTGGGTCTTAAAGGCACAGGGAAGATTTACGGTAAACGGGTATTACTGATCAATTACCTGCTACGCCGCCCGATCTCTGCACTACGCCGTTTTACAGGGCTTTGATTCATCATGACTGAAGCCGTCATGGGTAACCCTGCCCTTGTATCAAAACCCGCTGCACAGGTTTTGCCTCTATTACGGAGAGACATTCATTTATACAGCGGACCATCGACAGCTGATGGCGCACCCACGTGGACCCTGCATGATCCGACTCGCAACCTGTTCTTTCGCATAGGCTGGACCGAGTTCGAAATATTATCCCGCTGGCACCTGACAAACAGCAACGCCATCATCAACACGGTCAACCGGGAAACAACCCTGCACATCAGCCAGAATAATATAGCAGCACTCGCCGAGTTCCTGGTCATAAACAATCTGGTTATGACCGGCGGCGAACCAGGCATTAATTACCTGGAACAGCAATATGCGGCACGTAATAAAAAGTCCGCAGGCATATTTTTGCAGAAATACCTGTTTCTCCGCTACCCGTTACTCAGACCGGACCGCATGCTTGCTGCCGCCCTGCCCTGGATCCAGCCAATATATACCAGGATGTTCGCGATTATTATTTTTGCCGGATTGCTAACAGGACTGTTCCTGACCATGCGCCAGTGGGACAGTTTCGCAAGCACATTCTCCTATTTATACTCGCCGGCTGGAATAGGCTGGCTGATTGCGGCACTGCTACTGGCAAAAACAGCCCATGAACTCGGGCATGCCTTCACGGCAAAACGTTATGGCCTGAGAATACCGACCATGGGGATAGCCTTCCTGGTGTTCTGGCCGGTGTTATATACAGACACAACGGAAGCCTGGAAGCTGACAGAGCGCAGACAGCGACTGGCCATCAGTGCAGCCGGGATCGCTGCCGAATTCATTATTGCCGTGCTTGCCCTGCTGCTCTGGAATATATTCCCGGACGGACCTGCTCGCAGTGCAGTATTCGTCATAGCTACAACCAGCTGGCTGATTACCCTGTTTATAAATTCAAATCCGTTTGTCCGCTTTGACGGTTACTATTTACTCTCGGATTACCTTGATATACCGAACCTGCAGACCCGGGCGTTCGAACTTGCCCGCTGGAAAATGCTGGAATGGCTCTTCGGTCTGGATAACCCGCCTCCCGGGACAATACCTGTAAAACAACAACGTTTTGCCATTATCTACGCCTGGATGACCTGGGCATACCGGCTGCTGCTGTTTACAGGTATCGGGTTGCTTGTCTATCACCTGTTGTTCAAACTGGCAGGCATCCTGCTGCTCTTTGCTGTTGTCAGCTGGTTCATTATTCGACCTGTCTTCCATGAGCTCAGCTCCTGGCAGGCTATGCGCGACCGCATACACTGGAACCGGCACAGCGTTGTCAGCCTGTTACTGCTCCTTTCCGCCCTGCTCTTGCTGATCCTGCCATGGAATACACAGATCAGTGCGCCTGCAATTGCGCGTTACACCAGCTATCATCACGTCTACCCCCCGAATCATGGCCGCATCGTGGAAGTCCGCACCGCTGTTGGTACGCGGGTGACACAGGATCAACCCTTGTTCCTGCTGGAATCACCGGAGCTGGAATACCAGCTGGCACAAACCAGGCGCAGTATTGACATACTCCGGTTACAGCTTGCCCGGCAGGCAACCCAGGCCAGCACAATCGGTGGCACCGGGGTTCTGCAGAGTAGCCTGGACAAGGCCCTGTCAAAGTACAACGGTTTTGAAGAACGCAGGAAACAGCTTGAAATAACCTCACCCATTCCAGGCACCGTGGTAGAAATGGCTGATGCACTCACTCCAGGTCGCTGGGTCAATGAAGAACTGGAACTTGCACTGGTGGTCAACCAGGAAGACCTGCTCATCGAGGCCTATTTCATGGAAGAGCGGGTGAACCAGCTTGAGGAAGGTAACAGTGGCCGCTTTTATCCTGACAATCATGGCCTGGCACCGTTTGAGGTAACCATTGAGGAAGTCAGTCGCTCCGCGATACCCGTTCTGGATGAGCCCTTCCTGGCCTCAAATTACGGCGGTGGCATTGCGGTACGCCCCCAGCCCGATGGCACACTGATCCCCAACCAGGCCATATATAAGACACGACTGACACCTCGTGACGATCTTCACATAACCGACCAGATATTAACAGGCGTGGTTAAGGTAGATGGTCAGTCGCAATCTATTATCGGACGTCTCTGGCAAACAATTGTGGCTGTCGTAATACGTGAATCGGGGTTTTAGGCTCTTCTTGTCATTGCGATCCCACCCATCCCGTCATTGCGAGCGAAGCGCGGCAATCTCGTGAAGCTGGCAGCGGACTCGAAGAGATTGCCGCGTCACTTCGTTCCTAGCAATGACGGGATGGGTGGGATCGCAATGACGGGATGGGGGGATCGCAATGAAGTAGGAAAATCAAAAATCCAGTGAAGATCAGGTCCGGTATTCCGCATTGATCCTGACGTAATCGTAGGACAAGTCACAGGTCCAGACCTGCTCACTGTAATCACCACGTCCCAGCACCACACGGATGGTCAGTTCGGGCTGCTCCATCACCTGCTGACCGGCTGCTTCCGTGTAGTCGGATGCACGCCCGCCATCACGTACGATACAGACATCATCCAGGTAAATTTCAACATCCTGCAGACCCAGGTCTTCTATACCTGCACGCCCGACCGCCGCCAGTATCCTGCCCCAGTTCGGGTCTCCGGCGAACAGGGCTGTCTTGACCAGGGGTGAATGCGCAACCGTATAGGCCACGAGCAGACATTCATCCGTATCCAGACCTCCCTCAACAGAAACGGTTACAAACCGGGTGGCACCTTCGCCATCACGCACAATGGCCTGCGCCAGCTCAACACAGACTTCCGTCACTGCATCACTGAATATCCTGTAATACGCATCACCTGTGCTGACTTCAGACAAGGTGCATTTCCCCGTCGCAACCAGGACACAGGCATCATTCGTTGAAGTATCACCATCTACAGTGATTCGATTAAACGATTTCCCGACAACCATCGACAGACAGGCCTGCAGGGAATTCGCGTCCACCCTGGCATCTGTCGCTATAAATGCCAGCATGGTCGCCATATCAGGGCGAATCATGCCCGCACCCTTGGCAATTCCGGTAACAGTGACTACCTGGCCATCGATTTCGATTTGCCTGGATGCGCCCTTGGGCCGGGTATCTGTTGTCAGGATTCCCGTGGCTGCTGCGGCCCAGCCATCCTCTGCAAGATCTTCCATAGCTGCAGGCAGAGCAGACCGGATACGATCAACCGGCAGGGGTTCTCCAATTACACCGGTTGAAAATGGCACCACTGCAGCAGCGGAACACCCTGCCAGTTCTGCAAGCTCGCTGCAGCACTGTAGTGCATCGCGCACACCCTCATCGCCGGTACCGGCATTTGCGTTGCCGGTATTCACCAGTAAATATTCAGGAGAAGTATTCTTAACATGCTCCCGGGCAACACTAACAGGTGCTGCGCAGAAAGCATTCCGGGTAAACACGGCTGAGCAAACCGAACCTGAAGCCAGTTCCATTACTACGAGATCCGGCCGATCCGCCGACTTGATCCCGGCACACGCAGTCCCCAGACGGAAGCCGGGCACCGGATGTAACACAGGGAGTCTTGCTTTGGGTGCTGTCATCATTTCCGGCTGCAACAGGTCACCGGTTCCGCTACCGGAACCGACAGGGTCTAATCATGCCAGCTTGCCGTGACACTGCTTGAACTTCTTGCCGGACCCGCATGGACAGGGTTCATTGCGGCCAACCTTTCTGCCTGCGCGGGTGAATGGCATATTACCCCGTGCAGGCGTGTCTTCTTCACCCATATGCCCTGGGTCCGCATGCTGGTATTTCATCCTGGCATGGCTGCGCCGCTGATTATCTACGGCCTCGACATCAGATTCTGCACGTACCTGTACCTTGGAAAGCACACTGATAACTTCGTGCTTGATACGGTCCAGCATATCCGTGAACATTGCGAAGGCTTCCTTCTTGTACTCTTGCTTCGGATCCTTCTGTGCATATCCACGCAAACCAATACCCTGGCGCAGGTAGTCCATTGCTGCCAGGTGTTCTTTCCAAAAGGTATCCAGTACCTGCAACATTACCGCCTTCTCAAAATGCCTGACGACATTAACGCCTGCCAGATCCTCCTTTTCTTTATATGCAGCAACCATTTTCTCGAGAATACGGTCTCTAAGAGGCTCTTCATGTAAATCATGATCTTCATCCAGCCACTGACGAACCGGCAATTCTATCCCGAATTCTCTTACCAGCGCATCTTCCAGCCCGTCAACATCCCATTGGTCGTCAAGGCTGCCGGGGGGTATAAATTCACTGACCTTGTCTGTGAGAATATCAACGCGGATGGACTCAACAATTTCGGAAACATCATCAACATCCATTAACTCATTGCGCTGCTCATAGACTACCTGGCGCTGATCATTTGCAACATTGTCAAACTCAAGCAGATTCTTGCGGATACCATAGTTATGCGCTTCGACTTTACGCTGGGCATTCTCGATAGCCTTTGAAACCCATGGGTGCTCAATGGACTCGCCCTGCTCCATGCCAAGCTTCTGCATCAACCCGGCCACCCGATCAGAGGCGAAAATACGCATCAGGCTGTCTTTGAGTGACAGGTAAAACCGGCTGGAACCCGGATCACCCTGGCGACCGGAACGGCCACGCAGCTGATTATCAACACGTCTTGATTCATGGCGCTCGGTTCCAACAATATGCAGTCCGCCGGCATCAATCACCTGGTCATGGCGCTGTTGCCACTCCTCCCTGGCCTTCCCTGTCTTTGCCTCATCCGATGCATCAATACTCTCAAGCTCAACCGCAAGATTGCCGCCCAACACAATGTCTGTACCACGACCGGCCATATTGGTTGCAATGGTAACGTGCCCGGGCCGACCCGCCTGGGCTATAATCTGCGCTTCTTTCGCATGCTGCTTGGCATTAAGCACAGCATGCTTGATATTCGCTTTACTCATCAAGGTCGACAGGTGCTCGGAAACATCAACCGAAGCCGTACCCACCAGTACCGGCTGGCCACGCTTTTGACAGTCCCGCACATCCTCCATGATAGCGTCATACTTTTCTTCTACACTCAGATAAACAAGGTCGCCCATGTCTTCCCTGATCATCTCGTGATGGGTCGGGATCACAATCACCTCGAGCCCATAGGTCTGCTGCAGCTCAAATGCTTCGGTTTCCGCCGTACCCGTCATACCGGCAAGCTTTTTGTAGGTACGGAAATAGTTCTGGAAGGTAATGGAAGCCAGCGTCTGGCTCTCTTTCTTGATTGGAACGCCTTCTTTCGCTTCGACTGCCTGGTGCAGCCCTTCTGACCAGCGCCTACCCGGCATTGTCCTGCCGGTGAACTCATCGACAATGACGATTTCGCCATCTTTCACAATGTAGTCTACATCCTGCTTGAACAACAGGTGCGCACGCAAACCTGCATTAAGGTGATGCATCAGGCTGAGGTTACCTGCATCATAGAGGCTCTGCCCTGGAGTCAGCAGGTCATTTTCAGCGAGTAATTTCTCTACCGTCTCGTGGCCTTCATCCGTCAGATATACCTGCTTGTTTTTCTCTTCCAGGGTATAGTCGCCGGGCCCGTCTTCCTCCACCTGTTCCTTCAGCTCGGGAATCAGCTTATTGATCTTGATATACAGGTCAGGCTGCTCATCAACAGGGCCCGAGATGATGAGCGGAGTACGCGCCTCATCGATCAGAATGGAATCAACCTCATCAACAATGGCGTAATTGCGGCCTCTCTGGACTCTTTCAGCTGCAGTAAATGCCATATTGTCACGCAAATAATCGAAACCAAATTCATTATTTGTTCCGTAGGTAATATCGGCTTCATAGGCCGCTCTTTTATCTTCATACGACTGGCTGGATACCACCACACCGGTTGTCATGCCAAGAAAGCTGTACACCTTGCCCATCCACTCAGCGTCACGCCGGGCAAGGTAGTCATTAACTGTAACGATGTTCACGCCATCTCCAGGTAGCGCATTCAGGTAGACCGGTAGCGTAGCCACCAGGGTCTTGCCTTCACCGGTACGCATTTCAGCAATCTCGCCATTATGCAGCACTATCCCGCCAAGCAACTGCACGTCGAAATGGCGCATCTGCACGGAACGCCAGGCTGCCTCGCGCACCACGGCAAATGCCTCGGGTAGCAAGTCATCCAGGGATTCACCCTCGCCCAGGCGGGAACGGAACTCACCCGTCTTTGCCCGCAGTTCATCATCAGTCAGTTTTTTAAAGTCGTCTTCCAGATCGTTGATCGAATCAACAATCCGGGACATACGTTTTAGCTGGCGATCATTGGGGGTGCCAAACAGCTTGCGAAGTATATTAAGTGCCATGAACCTGTAGGAAAATATTAGTCAACAAGGGGGGGGAATAATACCCCAACTGCCTGCAAATTAGCAGGTAAAAACGGTTAAAAAAGAGCGCGGGAGCAAGCAGGCCGCGAGGGAGTATAGCGGTCTATTTACCTATATATTTGGCAGGATTGACGCGCTTGCCATTATGCAGGACTTCAAAATGCACGTGCGGCCCGGTAGAGCGACCGGTCGAACCCATCATGGCGACTTGCTGTCCTTTCTTGACTGTATCACCGACTTCCACCAGGTGGTGCTGATTGTGCCCATATCGGGTGACATAACCATTGCCATGGTTGATCTCGATCAGGTTACCGTAACCAGAGCGCTTTCCTGACCAGCTGACCACGCCATCTCCCACAGCCAGCACATCGGCACCCTTCCTGCCCGCAAAATCCAGGCCCTTGTGAAAAACCTGCTTGCCGGTGAACGGGTCACTGCGTTTGCCATATCTTGATGATAGCCAGCCTTCAGCAATAGGTTTTCCGGAAGGCATGGCACGCTCATGCACATTCCTGTTCATGAGCAACACTTCCAGTACTGAAAGCATGTCCTGTCTGCCTTCCAGCTCGCTATCCAGTTGATCAAGCATGTCAAGAAAATCCGGCATGCGTACAGACTGTGCATTCAGCATCTCACCGGGTCCGCCGACAGCAGGAACGGTGTCAAAATTGAACTCACTCCTGTCAAGGTCAGCCTGTCTCACCAGGCGTTCGCCCAATGCATTCAGACGTAACATCTGTGCCTGCATTTTTCCGATTCGAAGTGTCAACGCGTCAAGTTCAGTCTCGGCATCATGACGGATGGCGGCAATCTCAGCCTGCTGATGCGTGAGCAGGCTTCTCCAGTCTCCGAGATGCCCGAGTTCATTGTCAACCAACCGGGTACCGGTATAGACAGCTACAGCAGACAGCATAAGCAGGCCGACAACTACCGCAAGACCAAGGCGAATCGCACTAACCTCGACACTCCTGGCCTTTCCACACATATATGTTGACAGTATAATATTCATCTTAAACCAGTTCAGACAGCCATGATCAAACCTTCAAGAATTAGCAAATTAACCGGCGGCAGCAGATATACACAGCTGCTCTCCAGGGCAAGGGAACTGATAGCGCTTGACAAGCTGCTGCATGAACTGGTCCCCACACCACTGAATGAACATTGCAGAATTCTCACCGTCTCGGGCACTACCCTGATCCTTGCAGCCGATTCCCCTGTCTGGGCCGCCCGACTGCGTTTCCACACATCACATCTGATAAAGCAACTCGCCCGCTACAAGCCCGTTAAAATACGTGCTGTGCATGTCCGGGTAAAACCGGCTGCCAGGCCACCTTCACCCGGCAAACGTCAAATCACACCCAGACGTACGCCACGCGGTGCAGCCGCACTAAAACAGGCTGCACAGTCTATATCGGACCCTGCGCTGAAATCTGGACTTTTGAGACTGGCCAGCCGCCACACCACCCGCTGATCCAGGCTAAGACATTGAATCTATTTGAGTAATACGTGGTTAGCTGGCCGGTACCGGCTGCAGAAATGAAATTGGCGCCTCGCTGACATCGTCAAATGTCACTTCTTCCCAGGCAGTCTCATCGGCTATCAGCGTCCGCAGCAACTCGTTATTCAGGGCGTGTCCCGACTTAAAACCCTCAAAGGCCCCGATCAGGCTGTGGCCAAGCAAGTAGAGGTCACCAATCGCATCCAGGATCTTGTGTTTCACGAATTCATCACTATAACGCAGACCATCTTCATTCAGCACCCGGTAATCATCCAGCACCACGGCATTATCAAGGCTGCCGCCCAACGCAAGCTGGCGCTCGCGCAATTGCTCTATTTCATGCATGAAGCCAAATGTCCGCGCACGGCTCACTTCCTTGACAAAGGATGTCGTGGAAAAGTCTATTTCAGAATGCTGGGTATCGCTTTTGAAGACCGGGTGATCGAATTCAATGGTAAAGCCAACCTTGAAACCCTCAAACGGTTCAAACCGGGCAACCTTGTCACCATTTGTTACCTCGACCGGCTTCTTGATCCGGATAAAACGCTTGGGGGCATTCTGTTCCTCGATACCGGCAGACTGGATCAGAAATACGAACGGCCCGGCACTGCCATCCATAATCGGCACTTCCGCAGCACTTAAATCGACATAGGCATTATCAATGCCCAGACCAGCCATTGCAGATAACAGGTGTTCAACCGTGGAGATGCGGACATCACCACTCACCAGGGTCGTGGAAAGGCGGGTGTCCCCAACGTTCTCGGGACGTGCGGTTATCTGAACGACGTTATCCAGGTCAACACGACAGAACACGATGCCGGTATCCACCGGTGCCGGCCGAAGCGTGAGATAGATTTTTTCACCGGTGTGCAGTCCCACACCCGTCGCGCGAATTACATTCTTGAGAGTACGTTGTCGAATCATGGCTTATATATTCCTCAATGGGTAGCCGTTTTCTCAGACAAGTACCAAAAAAGCCGCGGCGATAGTAGCACAGACACGCCCCCCCTGCCTAGCAGCAGGCCACGTAAGTGTGGCCTGCGTCACAACACCGGCATTTACAGAACTAATTTACCTATAAATTTTATATATCATACTCCTGTTGACCCCGTATTCACGCCAGGCGCCCTGCCGTATTACGCCAATTTGACCAGCAGTACCTGCTTCAGTCCGCCTGGCGTCGCAGGAAAGCCGGAATATCGAGATAATCCATGTCTTCCGCTGCATTGCCCCCGGTTGATTTTGCCCGCTCGGCGGCCTTTATGCGCTGTATCGTCGGGCGGTCATAATCCGTTGTCCCGGCATTGACATGCACAAGCGATGGCTTCTCATTACTTGCCTGCCGTGCATCCAGGCCCAGGCCGGTAGCAACCACGGTGACGCGCAATTCATCCCGCATATCCGGGTCAATCACGGTCCCCACAACCACGGTGGCGTTCTCGGAGGCAAACTCCTTCACCGTGTTGCCGACTTCCTCGAATTCGCCAATGGCGAGATCCATACCGGCCGTCACATTCACCAGGATGCCATGCGCGCCCATCAGGTCAATATCATCCAGCAAGGGACTGGCTACCGCTGCCTCGGCTGCTTCGCGGGCACGATCATCACCCTTGGCGGTACCGGAACCCATCATGGCCATACCCATCTCGGACATCACCGTGCGCACATCCGCGAAATCCACGTTGATCAGTCCGGGACGCGTGATCAGTTCGGCGATCCCCTGTACCGCACCCTGCAACACATCGTTGGCCGAGCGAAATGCGTCCAGCAGACTGATTTCCTTGCCCAGGACAGCCTGCAGCTTCTCGTTCGGAATGGTGATCAGGGAGTCCACGTACTGACCCAGCTCCTTGATACCGTTGTGTGCGATATGCAAGCGCTTGCTGCCTTCAAAGGTAAACGGCTTGGTCACCACTGCCACCGTGAGTATGCCCATTTCCCTGGCGAGCTGGGCAACCACCGGTGCTGCCCCGGTACCGGTGCCGCCGCCCATGCCGGCTGTAATAAACAGCATATCAGCCCCATCGATGACCTCCCGTATCCGGTCCTGGTCATCCTGGGCGGCCTGCCTGCCAATGTCCGGGTTGGCGCCGGCGCCAAGACCCTTGGTGATGGCCCCGCCGATCTGCAACGTGGTGCGCGCACCAATATTCTTCAGTGCCTGCGCATCCGTATTGGTACATATAAATTCCACCCCGTCGATATTGGCCTCTACCATGTGCTGCACGGCATTGCCGCCACCGCCACCTACACCAATCACCTTGATAACTGCACTTTGACCACAAGAATCCAATAGCTCAAACATGATGTCTCCTCCTTAGCAGAAACAACTCTTCGTTAATATTAAAAGCTGTCATACCAACCTCGCTTGCCACGACAGACTCCTAGAAATTTCCCTGAAACCAACCCTTCATCCTCTCCCACACACCACTTAAACCCTTACCCAAACCACCTTCCAGCGATCGCTGGTCACGATTTTGGTGACCGAACAGCAATAGTCCGACACCGGTTGAAAAAATCGGATTGCGTACAACATCCACCAGCCCCGTCACATACTGGGGCACACCCAGTCGCACCGGCATATGAAATATCTCCTCTGCCAGTTCAACCAGGCCCTCGATCTTGGCGCTGCCGCCGGTCAACACAATTCCGGCAGCCACCCGGTCTTCAAAGCCACTGCGCTGCAACTCGGCCTGTATCAAACCCAGCAATTCTTCATAGCGCGGCTCTACTACCTCGGCCAAGGTATGACGCGCCAGTTTTCGCGGCGGACGGTCACCCACACTTGGCACCTCGATGCTCTCCTCGGCACTGGCCAGCTGGGTCAATGCACAGGCATATTTAATCTTGATGTCCTCTGCATTTTGCGTCGGCGTACGCAGGGCGACTGCAATATCATTGGTCACCTGGTCACCGGCAATCGGAATAACCGCGGTATGGCGAATCGAGCCTTCCGTAAAAACAGCGATATCTGTTGTACCGCCACCGATATCCACCAGACAAATACCCAGGTCCTTCTCATCATCAGTCAACACCGAGTAGCTCGATGCCAGCTGCTCAAGGATGATGTCATCGACCTCCAGCCCACACCGGCGTACACACGTGATAAAATTCTGCGCCGCACTCACTGCGCCGGTAACCATGTGCACCTTGGCTTCCAGCCGTACGCCGGACATGCCAACCGGTTCCCGTATCCCTTCCTGGTTATCAATCAGGAATTCCTGCGGGAGAATATGCAGGATCTTCTGGTCGGCAGGTATTGCAACTGCACGCGCTGCATCGATCACCCGCTCAACGTCATTCGGCACCACTTCCTTGTCACGGATTGCCACGATGCCATGTGAATTCAGACTGCGGATGTGGCTGCCCGCGATACCCGCATAGACCGAATGAATCTGGCAACCCGCCATCAACTCTGCTTCCTCGACGGCGCGCTGAATCGAATGCACGGTAGACTCGATATTCACGACCACGCCCTTTTTCAAACCCCTTGACGGGTGTGACCCGATGCCGATCACTTCCAGCTTGTCCTCCGGCATGATTTCACCGACGATGGCAACCACCTTGGAGGTGCCGATATCCAGCCCGACGATAAGTTGTTTTTCAGCTTTTTTCGGCATATCGATCAATTCAAACCCGTTTTTCCCCGACACCAGCCGGGACTACCTGCCGCCAATGCACGGAAAATCCATTACTGTAACGAAGATCAACGCGCTGCAATTCATCCATACGTCCGTCAAACACGGCAGAATACGCGCGTGCAAAACGCTGCAGACGCTGCCATGTACTCACACGCCCTAATTCCAGTTGCACACCGCCTTCCAGCTGCAAGTGCAGGGCACGGCGTCCATCGAGTTCCAATTGGCTAATCTGCATACCCAGTGGCGCCAGTAGTTCTACAGCCTGCCGATATTGGCCCAGCACCCTGGACTCCTGGCCTGCCGGGCCAGCCAGACCGGGAAGTTCTCCGGCTGCCAGTTTCACCTCTGGAATAAATGACTCCCCGAAGCGGTTTAAAAATCCCTGTTCACCCCAGCGCGCAATCGGCTGCTGCTCCTCTATATGCAACCGCAGGATATCCGGCCAGA
>DAOVYA010000143.1 GCA_030635865.1 Gammaproteobacteria bacterium
CTCAAGCGCGTTGCGGCTGTTATTGTGCCTTCTGATTTTCTTGCCAAGGTCTTTCGTAGACGGGACATCGATGTCCACATTGTAAGGAATATTGTCGATATCAAGCGGTTTACATCGGATGGTATGCGTTCACAACAACGGCAGGACTGTCCGCATTTGCTGGTAACGCGCAACCTGGAACCCATATATGATATCGGTACAGCACTGCATGCATTCAGGCGCATACATGAGGCCTTTCCCGGGGCACGGCTGACGGTATGCGGGTCTGGACCCGAACGTGAAAACCTTATGGCTCTGGCCAGTGAACTGGAGGTTGGTGACGCGGTAACCTTTACCGGTCGCCTCGACAATAACAGGATCGCGGGGCTCTACCAGTCCGCTGATGTCATGATAAACCCAAGTCTGGCGGACAATATGCCGATATCCATCCTTGAAGCCCTGGCCTGCGGTGTGCCAGTGGTGAGTACCAATGTTGGTGGTGTGCCATACCTTGTGACCCATAATAAAACTGCCTTGCTCGTCACTCCCGGAGATGACAAGGCAATGGCGGAGGCTGTGATCACAATCCTCAGCACCCCGGCCCTGGGCGACAGCCTGGTGAAGGCTGGATATCGTAAGATCGATGACTATACCTGGCCCAGGGTACGGGGGCAGCTGTTTGCTGTATACCGCTCTGTACTGGCGAATACTGTAAATTACAATCCCGGAAAGAAGGATGCGCGCAGACATTCATAGTAAAAGGGGCTCATCGCACAATGATCGGGTGGTCATGGGCGCTGACAGGGCAGACAAGGAAACCGGACCAGGATGATCAAGCCTGTCCTTGCCCGGCGCCTGATATACCCGCTGCACGAGCGCCTCCTGAAGCGGCCGACCTTTTCCTATCTGGCGGAACTGGAGCGCAGTCAATGGCTGCCGCGGTCCGGGGTGCAAAGATTGCAGGAAAGGAAACTGGCAGGCTTGCTTAAATCTGCCTACGTGCATTGCCCCTGGCACCAGGCAAGAATGAACGCGACCGGTATCGATCCGGATGGTCCTGTGTCGCTTGAGGAACTACGCCTCCTGCCTACCATGGACAAACAGGATGCCGTCGCCCACGGGGATCAATTGGTATGGCACGATGTACCCGGTGGTGCGTTCAAATATAATACCGGTGGTTCCAGTGGCCAGCCACTGATCTTCTACTACGGTCGGCGGCGGCAGGCCTCTGATGCTGCAGGCCGCATGCGGGCACGGCGCTGGTGGGGTGTGCAGCCCGGCGATCCGGAGGTCTACCTGTGGGGCGCACCGGTGGAACTCGACAAGACCGACTGGATCAAGTCACTGCGTGATCGCCTGATCAATCAACTGGTGCTGAATGCCTTTGAAATGTCGCCAGCCACCATGGATGAGTATGCACAGGCCATCCAGGCCTTCCAGCCACATTGTATTTATGGTTATGCAAGTTCATTGGCATTGCTTGCTGCCCATCTCCTCGACCGGAAGACGGGACTTCATTTGCCAAAATTGAGGGTTGTGTGTACCACTGGTGAGCCATTGTTCGACTATCAACGTCAGCTGATCGGTGCGGCTTTCGGGTCACCGGTGGCGAATGAATTCGGTAGCCGCGATATCGGTTTCACTGCGCACGAAACTCCGGAAGGACAGATGCTGCTGATGAGTGAGAGCATCATCCTGGAGGTTCTGGATGAACAGGGCCAGCCGGTACCCCCGGGAGAAACAGGTGAAGCGGTAATGACCGCGCTGGAATCCTTTGCGCAGCCCTTTATACGCTACCGTACCGGAGATATGGTTCGCGTGGCGGACGAATCCTGTCGGGCCGGACGCGGGCTGGACGTCATCACCGAGGTGCTGGGCCGCAGCACGGATTTTGTCGTGCGGGCAGATGGAGCCATCATGCATGCACTGGCGCTAATCTACGTACTGCGCGCGGTAGCAGGCGTGGGTGAGTTCAAGATTGTGCAGCATACATTGCGTGATATCGAGGTCCTGGTGGTGCCCGATGCCAGTTGGCAGGAGTCTGGCCGCGTGGAGATCGAAACGGGGTTGCGCAAGCGCCTGGGTGGCGATATTCACATCGATCTGCGGCTGGTTGAATCTATCCCGGCAGAGGCATCAGGCAAGCATCGTCATGTGGTCAGTCGGGTAGCACTGTCAGATGGCCTTAAGGCGGCCACCCAGGTGCCGATTAACTAGCGAGACACCGGTTCGAACAATATGAATATCGCCAAACTTGCCTCCCTGCCGTTCCGCTACCGTCCCTGGCAACCACGCCATGCAAGGCTCATTGTCGGGGACCTGTTCAGGCGGGCGTCAGGGTCCAGGCAGGCGCATGAGGTCCATTTGCGGGGCGCCATTGACTGGCTGTGCCGTGCCCAGGACGTCAGAAACGGAGAGTCCGATGAAGGCGGTGTGTCTGCCGGCTGGAGTTTTGAGGACGGCTGGTTGCCCAGCTACCCGGAAACCACGGGTTATATCATCGAAACCTTTCTTGCCGCAGCGGATGTCCTGAAACAGCCGGAACTGATTGACCGCGCCGGCCGCATGATTGACTGGGAGCTGTCAATCCAGTTGCCCGACGGTGCCTTTCCCGGTCATTTCGCAGAGGCGGGCAGTCGGCCGGTGATCTTCAATACCGGCCAGATCATGCATGGAATGGTAGCCGGCTATACGCAGCTGGGACGTGAGGAATGCCTGGAGACAGCGGTCCGGGCGGGTCACTGGCTCGGCCGGCAGCAGGATGATGATGGTTGCTGGCGCAGATTCGAGCATAACGATGTTCCCCATGTTTACAATACGCGGGCTAGCTGGGCACTGCTGGCAACGGGATTGCTGGCAGGCGACAAGGAGCTGGTAGTGAGTGCGAGGCGCAATCTGGAGTGGGCACTGAGCCGGCAGACAGCGAGCGGATGGTTTGCCTCCAATGCCTTTACTGTGGAGCATTCGCCCTTCACCCACACTATCGCTTATGCCATTCGGGGATTTATGGAATCCGGGGTGCTACTTGGCGAGGAACGTTACCTGCAGGCCGCCGTGACAGCCGCCCGCGCCATGGCGAATGTTCAGCGGCAGGACGGCTGGCTGGCAGGTACCTACAAGGATGGCTGGATCGCGGATGCCAGCTACTGCTGTCTTACGGGTCTTGCGCAGATGAGTCTGAACTGGATCCGGCTCGCCCAGATCACCGGTGAGGAAAGCTACCGGGCCCGGGCAAGGGCGGGGCTGAACTACATAAAAACCACCCAGAAGCTGGCAGCGCCTGACGTTGCAGTACGCGGCGGCATTGCAGGTTCCTCGCCCATCTGGGGTGATTACTCCCGTTTCGAATATCCAAACTGGGCCGCAAAGTTCTTTTCCGATGCACTGATGATGGACATGACAGACACGTCTGTGCCGCCAGTGCCGGATCTTCGAAGCTCGGGAAGCCATGGATAAGCTCAGGATCATGGTCCTTTGCGGTCGTTCACCGCGTCACCTATACGTAGCCAACGCCTTGTGTGAAGCCGCGGAGGTGCTTGCCATTGTGCAGGAAACCGGCGGCGAGTGGAGTGCGCGAAAGGTTCTGAAGACACTGCGACCGGACAACTTCATGCGCAAGGTGTGGCGCTGGCTGCGGGACCGCCGACGTTATACGGGCAATCGCGAGGCCCGGTTTTTCTTCAGTGACAGGCAGCCGGTACTTGAGCATCCGAAACTGGTTAAAGAAGTGCCCCATATCAATCACCCGGCAGTGGTTCGACTGGTCGATGAACTCAAGCCGGATCTTGTCGCTGTTTTCGGTACTTCATTGATACGTGGAGACCTGCTGCAGGAAGGGCGGCCTGGTATTGTTAATTTGCACGGCGGGCTTTCACCCGAGTACCGCGGTGCTGATTGCACCTTCTGGGCGATCTACAATGGCGAGCCGGAAAAGATTGGATGTACGTTGCATTACATCGACAACGGGATTGACACCGGTCTCCTTGTTGCGCATGTGAGCCCCGAGGTCAGGCCGGATGATGACGAGCTGGTATTGTTCTGGCGCAGCGTAAAGGAAAGCGCGCGGGTGTATGCAGAGCTGATGCAGCGTATTGCACAGGGTGACTCACCGGGTGTGGCGCAGCACGGCAAGGGCCGATTGTACCAGGTCAAACAGCGCGGCCTCCGCCATGAGCTGAGGGTTGAGCACATGTTGCGAGATGGCCTGTTGTGCAATCTGAGTCTGGGGCTGAGGGTCAGGTGGTTTCCGGCCGAACAGTCTCTCTCCAGCCGGATGAAGACCAGTGAAGCGCAATTATAAGCAGGCTCTACCCGCGATCGGGAGGGTAGATTGCCGTAGGTGTATGCGAGCGAGGTCTTGCAGTAGAAGGTCGTGGAATCATGCGTGATATCGTATTAACAATAATATTTTTCGGTCTTCTGCCACTGGTGTTCTCCAGACCTTATGTAGGAATTTATCTCTGGACCTGGCTCGGGTTAATGAATCCCCACCGTTTGACATACGGATTTGCCTTCGACTTTCCTTTTGCCCAGATTGTCGCCATCACGACACTGATTTCGATGCTTGCCTCGAAGGAGCCCAAGCAAATTCCCTGGACGCGGGAAACTATAGTATTGCTGATCTTTATTTTGTGGATGCTGTTTACCACCTTTTTCGCGTTCTATCCTGATCTTGCATGGGAGCAGTGGGACAAGATATGGAAGATCATGTTGATGACTTATGTCACCCTGATGTTGATAAATACCAGGCAGAAACTGGACTGGCTGGTCTGGGTGATTGTCCTGTCTCTGGGGCTCTACGGTGTGAAAGGAGGGATTTTTACCATTCTGACCGCAGGCGCATTTCGCGTGCAGGGGCCGCTTGGTTCCTTTATCTATGGTAATAACGAGATGGGGCTGGCGCTGATTATGACCATTCCGCTGATGCGCTATTTGCAGTTACAGGCTAAACACTACTGGATTGGCTTGGGCCTGACAGTTTCGATGGTTCTCACTGGCATCGCTGCTATCGGAACTCAGTCAAGGGGTGCACTGGTAGGCATGGTCGTGATGGGCGCCTTTCTTGCGCTAAAAAGCCGTAACAAAATATTCATACTTTTATCGATTCTTGTTGTTGTGGGTGCAGTGGGCACTCTTATGCCGCAGCAGTGGCACGATCGCATGTCCACCATAAAAAACTATGAGGAAGACAGTTCGGTACAGGGACGATTCAA
>DAOVYA010000130.1 GCA_030635865.1 Gammaproteobacteria bacterium
AGTGCTGATGAGCAAATTGAGGAACTACAGGCGCAGCTGGAAGCCGGGCACCTGCAGTTTGGAAAAGAGCGTGACAGTTTGCAGCAGGAACTGGGAGCGGCAGTGGACGCTGCTGCAGGCCAGCAGCAGAAGATTGATGCGTTAGACGCGCAGGTTGCAAGTGTGACCGGCAGCGCTGATGAACAAATACAGGAACTACAGGCGCAGTTGGAAACCGGGCGCCAGCAGCTTAAAGAGCTGGAGCGGCGAGCAGTCGACAGGCTGGTACAGCTGAATAATGTACAGGATAAAGTGGCCGGGTCAAAAGCAGTTGAAGAAGAGCTTAAACGGGAAATGATAGCGCTTCGCCAGCAAAAGGATGACCTGCAGCAGGAGCTTGAGCAGCGTGATGAGCAAGAGAGTGTCATGCGGCTGGAACATGAGCAACTGCTTGTGAAGGCCCATGAGGATTTGACTCACAAGAATGACATCGAACAGGAACTCCAGAACCAGGTAGACCGCTTGCGCAAAAAACTGGAGCAGACAACATTGAAGCACCAGGACGTGCTTGAGGCTGCGCAGGTTGACATTGATAGTATTCGGGAAGTATTGCATACGGAACGCAGTGCGCGCTCTGCGGAGCGGGCCGAGATGGCGGCGCGTCAGCGTGAACTGAAAGAAAAGCTGGCAGCCGTTGCAACAGAGTATGAGGAAAACATAGCAAACCATGCCGGTGCTATTGAGCAGGCGAAGATCTCAGGTAGTGAAGAAGAACAGGCGCTGATGCAGCAAATGCGCGAGATTCAGCTGGAGACCGAGAACCAGCTTGAGACACTGCGGAGTGAATTAAGTCAGGCGCATGATGAGATCGCGGCACTTGTCAAGCATGAGAAAATCCAGCGTCACGAGGAGCATGACCTGGCTGACGCGCGAAAACAGGAGTTTGAATCATCCCTGGACCAGCTCCGTACTCAAACGCAACAATTGGTGCAGGAGCGCGACGCTGCACTCAAGGATCGGGGTGCCTTGCGTGAAGAGATGAGCAGTTTGCGTGCCGAGGTCGAGGTGGCGCGAGGTCTCATGGGGGGTGGGCGGGGGCATGTTGAGGACCCGTCGAAATTGCGCCGTGAGCTGAGCGAGGCCCGAAAGAATGTCGAGATTGCAGTCCGGCTGCGTGGCGAGACAGAGGAGGCATGTGCCCGCCTGAAGGCAGAAAGGGATGCGCTGCAAAAACAGGTGGGTAACAAGTTGAACCTTGGAGAGCCGCTGAGTGTACCGTCGCTCGACCGGGATGCGAAACAGGCTGATCGTTCGGTTTTTACCGAGACGCCTGCAAGTGCCTCGCCAGTGCCGCCGGTCAGCGGGAAAAAACTGGCCGTGTTTACGGGTAGTTCGCGTCGATTGGCCAGGAGCATCGGCCTTGGTGTGATTGTAATTGCGGGCCTGGTGTCCGGGTTGAAGTTGCTGGTCGAATCCCCCGTACCACTTGTTATGCAAGTACAGGACGAAGGCGAGACATTAGCCAGTACGGGGCCGGCTGCAGAAGGGCAGGAGGCAGTGCCGGTCATTGAGTCGACGCGGCCAATCACGCCTGCTCCACAAGTGGCTCAGCCGGAGCCCCGTGTTATCCGGCAGCAACGCCTGGCTGCTACAGGTTCATTCAGGGACAGTATGCAGGGTGGTGGTTTTACACCCTTGATGGTGGAGTTGCCTGCTGCAACTTTTTTAATGGGTAGCCAGGGTACCTCGCTGAATTTTGATGAAGGGCCGCGGCACGAAGTCAGCTTGCCCCGTTTTGCAATCAGCAAGCATGAAGTGACTTTTTCTGATTATGACCGGTTTGCACGTGCTACCGGGGCCCGTTTACCGCATGATGAGACCTGGGGTCGTGGTGACCGTCCGGTCATTAATGTTTCCTGGAAAGATGCACAGGCCTATGTGCGTTGGCTGTCAGCAAAAACCGGGCATGCATATAGTTTGCCTGCAGAGGCGCAGTGGGAGTTTGCAGCCCGTGCAGGTACAAGTACGCAGTACCCGTGGGATGCAGGCTCAGATGATGTCCGTGCGAATTGTTTTGATTGCGGCAGTAAATGGGATCATAGCAGGACGGCACCTGTTGGCAGTTTTCCAGCTAATTATTTTGGTTTGCATGACATGGGCGGTAATGTCATGGAGTGGACAGAGGACTGCTACCGCAAGGGGTATGAAGGCGCACCAGGTGATGGCAGTGCCCTGCTGATACCCGAGTGTACCCAGCAGGCGGTTCGTGGCGGCGCCTATACCAGTCCAGTCAAGTCCTTGCGAAGTGCCAATCGTGGACAGAATGATCAGGATACCCGTCTGGATAATCTCGGCTTCCGTATTGTTCGCAATTATTGACAGGCGGTAATCAGCCCGGCACGGCCCCTGGTGTTGACAAACCGGCGTGTCACCGTAGTCTGCCGGTATGGCAAAACTCCTGGGCATCGGCAATGCAACACTCGACATTATTCACCTTGTCGACAGCTACCCGAAAGAAAATGATGAAATGCGCTGTCGCGAGCGATATGTACGTCGTGGCGGGAACGCGGCCAATACCCTTGTGGTGCTCGGTCAGCTGGGTGTTGCCTGTAGCTGGGCCGGTACGCTGGTAGATAATGAGGATGGTGCGCTGATTCGCGATGACCTGTTGTCGCACGGTGTTGATACCGGCTACTGTCACTATGTTGAGTATGGAAGTGTGCCGGTTTCATCAATCCTGGTAAATTCACGCTCCGGTTCGCGTACCATCATCCATTACCGTGATCTGCCGGAATATGCGGCGCTCGATTTTGAGTCCGTAGACCTTGCCCCGTTTGACTGGCTGCACTTCGAAGGACGCAATGTGGGTGATACACGGCAAATGCTGGAACGTGCACGCAAACTTTGCCCGGCAGTGCCGGTCTCGATTGAAATAGAAAAGCCACGTGACGGGATCGACTCCCTGTTTGCATATGCTGATGTATTGCTGTTCTCCAGGGCATACGGTGAGGCACTCGGTTACCGGGATCCGTTGGCGCTGCTGCATGCTGTCCAGGAGCAGTTTCCACATGCATTACTGTTTTGTGCCTGGGGTGATGCCGGTGCGGCAGCCCTCGACAGACAGGGAAAGGCCTGTCTGCATGACGCGGTTGTTCCGGGTGTGGTGGTCGATACCCTGGGTGCAGGCGATACATTCAATGCGGGTGTCATCAGTGCCGGCCTGGACGGGCTGGATGCAGAAGCAAGCCTTGCACGGGGCTGTCACCTGGCTGGAAAAAAGTGTGGTCAGCCCGGCTTTGATCATTTGGGCCCTGCGACACAGGCTGTTCCATGAATGACAACAGCCGTTATCTCCTCTGCCGTCTGGATGAACTGGCCGACCCGGGCAGCAAGGGGAATATGGTGACCCGTGGAGATGCTGTTCAAAATATTTTTGTCGTGCGCAGGAATGATCGTGTGTATGGCTATATCAACAGTTGTCCGCATACCGGTGGACCGCTCGACTGGGTTCCGGACCAGTTTCTGAGTCTCGATAAACGCCACATTCAATGCGCTACACATGCTGCCCTGTTTCGTCTCGATGACGGTGTGTGTGTGGCCGGTCCCTGTGCCGGTGACCGGTTGACAGCGATCCCGCTACAGGTTGAATCCGGAAATGTGTATTTGCTGGCCGGCAGGCCCGGGCACGAAGGGTGAAAGTAAAACGTGGCCGGGAGCCCTTCTTCAGTTTTGAAAGACGGGTCGTATCCTGTCTTTTCCCGTCATGGCGAGGCGTGTGGGGTGGTGCCGGATCAGAGTTTCCTGAGGAGTTCCCTGATGTGTTCCAGGTAGGCAATATCCTTTTCGGATGTTTCGCTGACCTCCTGCAGGGCAGGGCCGTTTTCCGGGAGATCAAAATGTTCGGTGATGCGGGAGACACCTGTATTTTCCGACTGGATCTTGCCGGACGACATGTCAAATACGATAGCCATGGTATACCTCCTGCCATTGTGGGCCTGAATAGCCTGTAAACAGGTTATCGGCAGATGCAGGGGTTTATTGAACGCGTGGGTGGGTGTCGTATCTTTGTGATGTAGCGAAATAAATCAGTAACAGATGGCGTGTTATTCGATTTTGTCGAGCGGGTTGATGTCATCGTTGGGTGCGGTCAGTTCCAGGTCGACTCCATAGTCCTCGCGTTGAATATCCAGAGAACCTGACCAGTCCTCGGGCGCTTCGATGGGGCGAACTTCCATTTCTTTCCATGAATCAATGTCGATTTCCTCGATAGCGCCATCGAAGTGCTGGATTTCCAGCATCGATTCCTGCTCCTCTTTTGCAACGATTTCAAACTTGTCGCCGTTAATGGACTGGTACCAGTCGCCGACCTGTGGATGGAAGTTATTCGTCATTTTGAAAATCTCCGCTGTATAGGCACCGCCAGCAGGGTGGTCTCTACCGCGCGTGGCCCAGTAATTTCTTGTGCTGGTTGTTCATTTATAAGTCTTGCAGGGATGAATGGCAAGCAACTTTAGTCAGTTGGAAATCCGGCCAATGTGCGTGTTTACTATATCCACCCGGTCTATGTTCCTGATTAACTAGGGAAGGTTTCCATAAAGCCGTATAACTATTTGCAAACGTACAAAAAAGAACTGCAGAACAGCCATCTGCTGCCTGTGTCGGCGGCAGAGCTTTGTGTCATGAACATTACATTAATAAAATTAATGCTTGAAAATATGATAATAAAATCAATGGATTGATTTGGTGTCGCCCGGTCATGGGGGGTAAGCCGGTTACGAATCGTAGTGAATACATCCTCAGGGACAGCCGGTTGCTGAAAATCCTGTCCTGATAGGGTAAAGTGCGCGTTCTGTTTTTTATGCACAACCGAAATTCTGAGTGAGGACAACAACATGGCCGATTATAAAATTGCACCTTCGATTCTGTCGGCAGATTTCGCCCGCCTGGGTGAAGAGGTTACAAACGTTCTGGAATCCGGGGCTGACATCGTGCATTTCGATGTCATGGATAACCATTATGTACCCAACCTGACCATTGGCCCGCTGGTGTGCGAGGCATTGCGTGCCCACGGTATAACCGCAGACATTGATGTGCACCTGATGGTGAAGCCGGTGGACCGCATCATCCCTGATTTTGCCAGGGCCGGTGCCACCTGGATCACTTTTCATCCCGAGGGCAGTGAGCACATTGATCGTTCCCTGTCGCTGATACATGACGAGGGTTGTAAATCAGGCCTGGTTTTCAATCCGGCTACACCGCTGGACTGTCTGAAGCACGTCATTGACAAGGTGGACATGATATTACTGATGTCTGTTAACCCCGGTTTTGGCGGCCAGAGTTTTATTCCGGAAGCGCTTCCCAAATTGCGTGAAGCGCGCAAGATCATCGATGAAAGTGGGCGTGACATTCGCCTTGAAATCGATGGTGGTGTGAAGATCGATAATATCGGTGAAATTGCAGCAGCCGGTGCAGATACCTTTGTTGC
>DAOVYA010000088.1 GCA_030635865.1 Gammaproteobacteria bacterium
TCGATATACACAGTGAGCAGCCGATTTTTTTCATGCCGGGTCTGTCCTGATTTTTTACAAAGGGACGTCCTCAACCTTCGGGGTCAAATGAGAAAGAACAGAATAAACAAATAGATACATAAGTTGGAATGAAGGTTGCATGTTCCTTATATAAATAGTGGAGTTGGGCGTTGTCGCAATCGCGCAGGTGTGCTGTAGTATTCCAAACATGGCTGTACCGACTTCGAACCGAGGGACGTAACAAATGGCTAAATACTTTCAAACATTCATCACGGCATCCGTCCTGGTGTTGATGACCAGCACGGCCGATGCCGTCATCTACGACCTCAGTTCTGACGGCGTTGACATGCTGACTATCAGCGGGGGAACGGTGGGCAGTGCTGCGAATTTCGAGGTCTTCACCGATCAACCGGCAGGCACGGGCTTCATCGACCCCTTCCTGCGCACCCAGGTCCCGGGACAGAGCGCGGAGGGTTCCTGGTGCGGCACAGGCGGTGGGTCACTTATAGGCAAGTGCGAGCAGGGCTACAACACCGATGGCCGTCCCGTCCAGTTCGATACCAAGGATGAGAACCAGTGGACCCATTCCCTCCTGCTAAGCGACCTGAACGTCACCGGCGACGGCTTTGTGGAATTCCTGCTGGACATCAACCAGGCCCAGGGCGAAGCTGGACAGGACCAGTTGCTCTCGCTGGATGAACTCCAGTTTTTCGTCACCGCTGACCCCAACCTGCTGGGTTACGATGACACAACCAACATGTTCACCGCCGGCGCCGAGTTGGTGTGGGATCTGGATCGCTTTATGGATGCCGCCGCGCAGCCGAATGATGACTATATTCTACTGGAGAACTGCAAGGCACCCGGCACCTGCGGCAGCGGTGATTTCGATCTCCTGGCCCAGATCGCGTATCAGGATTTCGTGGATGCGACTAACAGGCTGGGTATTGCGGTTGAGGACGCCAATGTCGTGCTGTTCAACCGCTTCGGTGACAACGCCGGCGTGGGTAAAAACAATGCGGGTTCAAACGACGGCTTCGAGGAGTGGACTGCCGTCCTGGGCGCGGCTCCAGGTAACGGCAACGGTGTACCCGAGCCGGGAATGGCCTCACTGCTGTTCGTAGGCATGGTCGGGGTGTGGGCAAATCGGCGGCGTCGCAAAACCGCCTGACCCCGAGACGCGTTGCAACATTCCAGAGGCCGGCTTCATGCCGGCCTTGCTGTTCCCTGTAACTTGGGCTTTACGCAAAATGGAATAGCCCCGGTCTTCCCATGGCCGGCCTGTCAGGGCCGTGCGTGTCTGATTTGCGCCGGGAACCGGGTGGTGTATTAGCGGCCCGTTGCCTGATGCAGGACGCTTTGGTTCTGTTGTCTGTGGTAATCAGCCAGGCTGATGGCCATAATATCCGGCTGCCTGCTAGCGGGTCAGCTGGTCGTCGGCAGGATTCAGCTGATTCATACCGGTTTCACCCTCAAGTGGTCCTTCCGAAGGTTCTTGTTGTCCCCCGGTGTCTTCCATTTCATTTCCCTCTTCAGCATTGCTTGCTTCCGGTGGAATATACGGTGTCACCCTGGCAATCATTCCAAAACGGGGGTGATCAAAATAGTGGAGGACGTTGCTCCTGATACGACGGGTTTCACTGAGTTCAAAGGCTGGCTCACTGCCTGTATCGGTCGAGTACAGGACTTCTCTACCCTGTGATGCCGACATCAGCTGCAGATTTACATCAAGATGCAGGTAGCGTTCACGCACAAGCTTGATGATTCCTTCAATACTGTCCCGGCCATTTTCTGTAAATGAATGGATCGGGTAGGCGACTGCATGTGCCTTGTCATAGGCAAGCTGCCGCCAGGCCCGGTGGAATAACACGGAATGTCTGTCGGAGTGATCCAGTGCATAGCTTATATTTTCCAGGGTGTAAAAAGCCGTGGCCAGTTCGGTGAAATGATCTTCCGGAAAGAAACCTGAAGGCCTGATTGCCTCGGTATCGGGCGTGTCCCACTGCTCGCCATCATCATTTGGATTATTATTCATAAAAACAATGACTTCAATGTCATATACAGGGGGCGGGGCTGCCCCTGCCGGGTGACTCCATGCCAACGTCAGTAATAAGCAGGCACAGATACAACGGGTTGGTATTTTCAGCCCGACAGAAAATTGATGCATATTCCTGGTGCTCAGTATTTGAGTTGGCTATCTTGACCTGAAAGCAGGGCAAGCATATCTGAAACGATGTTGAAACGCTCCTCTTCCGTGGGGAATGCTCCGTATAATCTTAACTTGTTCCCGCCTTCAAAGCGGAACTCGTCCGGCTTTCTCTGGATCAGGTCTACCAGATTACCGGTATCGATATCCGGTTCACGCCCGAATAAAATACGGCCGGCCTCGCTGCCTATCTCGATTTTCCTGATTCCCATGGGCTTTGCTAACAGTTTCAGTTCCGATATCCTGAACAGGTTTCCGGCAGATTGAGGTAACAGGCCAAAGCGGTCGATCAGTTCCACTTGTAGCTCTCTCAGTTCCTGTTTTGTCTCCATGCCGGCGATACGTTTATAAACAACCAGTCGTGTGTGCACATCTGCAATGTAATCGTCAGGAAGCAGTGATGCTGTCAGCAGGTCAATTTCAGGCCCCTGGTGCAAAGGCTGGTCAAGCTTTGGAATGCGTCCTTCCTGAAGGGCCTTTACGGCACGTTCAAGTAACTCGGTATAGAGCGTATACCCGATTTCATGAATTTGGCCGCTTTGATCTTTCCCAAGCAGTTCACCGGCGCCACGGATTTCAAGATCGTGTGTTGCAAGGGTAAAACCGGCGCCGAGTTCTTCCATGGCCTCTACCGCGGCCAAGCGCTTCTCCGCCTCTGCCGTCATGGACCTGCGTGGCGGGATAATCAGGTACGCATAGGCGCGATGATGAGACCGGCCGACACGCCCGCGTAACTGGTGCAGCTGGGCAAGACCGAGTTTGTCGGCGCGGTTCATGATGATGGTGTTAGCGGTTGGAACATCGATGCCACTCTCGATAATCGTGCTGCACAGGAGTATGTTGAAGCGCCGGTGATAAAAATCCAGCATAACCTGTTCGAGTGCCTGCTCGCGCATCTGGCCATGCGCGATCTCGATACTTGCCTCGGGGATGATCTCGCCCAGTTCCCTGGCCATCCTTTCAATTGACTCAACCTCATTATGAAGGAAGTACACCTGTCCGCCGCGCTTTATCTCGCGCAGGCAGGCCTCGCGGATAATGGCCTTGTCCCATTCGCAAACGAAGGTTTTAACCGCAAGCCGGTTTTCGGGTGGTGTGGAGATAATGGAGAGATCACGCATACCTGACAGCGACATATTAAGTGTCCGTGGTATGGGTGTTGCAGTCAGTGTAAGAATGTCGATTTCAGATCGCAGGGTCTTTATGATTTCCTTCTGGCGCACGCCGAAGCGGTGTTCTTCATCGATAATCAGCAGCCCGAGCCGTTTGAACTTTACAGCAGGCTGCAGCAGTTTGTGCGTACCAATCACGAGGTCAACTGTACCTTTTTGCAGGCCTTCCAGTGTGCTGTTTTGCTGTTTCCCGGTGCGGAAGCGTGACAGCAATTCGATACGTACCGGCCAGTCAGAGAACCGGTCACAGAAATTCTGGTAGTGCTGCTGTGCAAGCAGTGTGGTTGGCACCAATAGCGCAACTTGCATGCCATCCTGTACGGCAAGGAACGCTGCACGCATGGCGACTTCCGTTTTACCGAACCCGACATCTCCACAAACCAGGCGATCCATGGGGGTCGTTGACTGCATGTCAGCAAGGACCTTGTCGATGGTTTCTTCCTGGTGCGGGGTTTCCTCAAAGGGGAAGCTGGATGCAAATACAGCATATTCTTCACCGGGGGGGCTGCATGAATGACCTTTACGGGCAGCTCGCCGGGCATAAACATCAAGTAATTCAGCAGCAACATCCTGAATCCGTTTGGCCGCCTTGCGGCGGGCACGATCCCACTGGTCACTACCGAGTTTGTGCAATGGTGCAGTATCCGGTGAAGCACCGGTATAACGGCTGACCAGTGCAAGTGAAGCGACCGGGACATAGAGCTTGTCACCACCTGCATATTCAAGTGCGAGATACTCGTTTTCTATATCTCCTGCGTTGAGTCTTTCAAGACCGAGATAGCGGCCTACACCATGTTCCTCGTGGACAACGGGCGCATTTATTTCGAGATCAGTAAGATTCCGGATGATGCTGGCCGGGTCACGTGCCGGTTTACGCCGGCGCGACTGCCGGGCACGGTCTCCAAAAATGGCAGTTTCAGGAATGATGGCAAGCGCAGGGGACTCCAGTACCAGCCCATGCTCCAGTGGTGCAACGGTGATGGATAACCGGGCTTCCGAACCCAGGAAGGCTTGCCAGCTGTCGACTGTTTGCGGGTATATTCCCAGGCCCCGCAACTGGTCCAGCAGGGTTTCACGCCGCCCCGTGGACTCTGCTGTCAGCAAGGTACGGCACGGCGTGTTTTTCAGGAAATCCTGCAAGGCGAGTGCCGGCTGGTCACTCCGCGGCCTGATGCGCAGGTCATCGGGGAGCTTTACATTGTGATGCACCGTTCCCTGTTGCGCGCGCAGCTCCTTGAACAAGGCGATGTTGACCAGGGGATACTCTGCCAGTTGCTGTTGCAGTTGTTCCATTTCCAGGAACAGCGTATCGGGGGGCAATACGGGTCTTTGAATATCATGACGCCTTGATTCATAGCGTTCCTGCAGCTGGTTGTAAAAGTTCTCGCAGGCGTTATCGGTGGCATCCAGTTTCACGATGCTGGTCGCATCCGGGAAATACTCAAACAGGGTGCTGGTCTGTTCAAAGAACAGCGGCAGGTAGTATTCTATACCAGCGGATGCAATGCCCTGGCTCACTTCGCGGTATACATTGCAGGCCTGCGGGTCGCCTTCGAAGCGGGCACGGTAGCGTTGCCGGAATGCACGGATGGCACCCTCATCCATCGGAAATTCACGTGCGGGCAACATCCTTATGTCGTCACGGCTTTCAATCGTCCGCTGGGTTTCCGGGTCAAATGTCCTGATTGATTCGATTTCCCGGTCAAAAAAGTCAATCCGGAAAGGCAGTTCACTACCCATGGGGTACAGGTCGAGCAGGGAGCCGCGAACGGCGAACTCCCCGTGCTCCATCACCTGGGACACATTTCGATAGCCTGCGCTATCCAGTTGTACGCGCATTTCTTCAGGATCCAGCTGTTCACCGGTTTTCAGCATCAGGCTGTTTTTGAAAATATAGTCCACCGGGGGCAGTCGCTGCATCACAGTAGGTGCTGACACAATCAGCAGGCCGCGTTGTAATCCTGGCAGCCGGTTTAACGACGCCAGCCGCTGGGAAATAATGTCCTGGTGCGGTGAAAAATTATCGTAGGGCAGGGTTTCCCAGTCTGGAAAAATGACAGCCGGTATGCCTGCATCGGCCTTGAAAAAATTATACTGTTCATGCAGTAACTCGGCAGACTGCATATCGGGTGTGATTACGACCAGCAGTCCCTCAAGGGTTTGGACTGCATTGGCAATGGCAAGCGGCAGGCTGTCGCCCGACAGGCCTGTCCAGACGAGCGTCTCACCCTTGCCCGGTAATGCGGACGCCAGTGTGTTGTGGCTGGCGTGGCTTCGTGTAGTGGATTTAGCTGATTGTGGCATGCGTGTGATAGGGAAATGTCCCGTGCATGGCTTGCACAGGACATTAAACTGCAGATCGTTTGTACGTTGTCTTTAGTTCAGATCGAGTTGCCCGAGCTCAGGCCTTTAAAACCAAGTTTTCTGAATATCGTGTATCCGGGGCAAATGCTGGTAACACCGGCAAATACAAGTACTACGGGCGGAATATATAAAAGCCAGTGCACATTATTGATACCGGTGAGCCATATGCCCAGTGAAATAAAGGCCGCCATGAAAAGAAACAGCATCCTGATTGCGCTCATAAGTCGAACCCCCGGTTTTTGGCAGATATAACTGGCACCTGGTTGGAATTAGTCTTACTGTGCCTGTATATTACAACCGATTAAAAAAGAAGCCAGCACGCTTGCCTGATATCTGGCGTCGCTCATATTATGCTGATGTGGTTATCAGCTCAATACCGGATTCGACAGTCTGGCAGGAATAAGGAACATTCATGGGTAAGACATATGGCGAATGGCTGGTTCGCTGGAAAATCCCCATTCTGGTGGTGTCCCTGTTGCTGGTTGCGCTGGCGGCAAGTGGCGTCAGGTTTCTTGGGTTCAAAACCGACTACCGTGTTTTCTTCAGTGAAGACAATCCCCAGATGCAGGCTTTTGAGCAGCTGCAGAATACCTATACGAAAACAGACAATGTTCTGTTTGTGCTTGCTCCAAAAGATGGCCAGGTCTTTACACCTGAAACCCTCTCAAGCGTCGCCTGGTTAACAGATGCGTCCTGGCAAATCCCTTACTCCATCCGTGTCGACTCGATTAGCAATTATCAGCACA
>DAOVYA010000067.1 GCA_030635865.1 Gammaproteobacteria bacterium
GGTTCCTTGGGAAAAGCCGGCTGACGGAAGGGCTCCGTCAGCCGGCACAGGTCTTATTCCCCGCTAAGCTGTATGTCTGCCGTGGTCTTGATCTCGTTGATATGCGCCTGCAGCTTCTGGTTGGCGATCAACAGTTTCAGACGTGCCTTAACGTCATCAAACGGTGGTGGTGTGAGATCCCGTACATCATCCAGGATGATGACATGCCAGCCAAACTGTGTTTCCACCGGCTCCTTGGTGTAGCTGCCGGTTTCAAGTGCTGCCGCGGCGTCCGAGAATGGTTTGACCATCTGGCCGGGTGCAAACCAGCCCAGCTTTCCACCACTTTTGCCGGAAGGACCCGTGGATTTTTCCATGGCGAGTTCGGAGAAGTCTGCGCCCTTATCGAGAGAGACTATGACATCAACGGCTTCATCCTGTGATTTCAGGAGAATGTGGCGGGCATTGTATTCCTTTCCGGCTTGCCCCATCTTTTCGTTATACACTTCCTGGGCTTCTTCATCACTGGTTTCATGGGCCTTTATGAAGTCGCTGATTGCCGCTCCGGCCAATGTCGAACGTCTCTGCTGGTCCAGCAGTGCAATAACCAGGGGCTGTGATATCACGTCGTTCTTCTCTCCTTCCTGTCGCATGAGTTCAAGTGCGATCAACTCATTCAGGACCGTTGCTGGTGCGTTTGCATCTTCACCGCCACCCTGGGGTTTGCGTGTTTTGGTATAGACATCGAGAACGTCCTGGGTGATGGGCGTACCATTGACGGTGGCCAGTACTTTTCCGCCGGGTGCAGGGGTTGATTCAACAGTCGTGCTGTTATCCTGGTCGTTTCCGGCGGTGTTTCCCTGGAGTGAGGTTTGCAGTTGATCGCATCCGCCAATAATGAGAACGGTTGCGAATAACGGTAGTAGATTTCTATAGTTCATTGTAGTTGCCTTAGTGGAAGTGGATTGGTGGTTAGATTTCATCCGGTGTCTTCGCCTGGATACTGAGTGCATGAATTTCCCGGTGCATGATATCACCGACGGCATCATAGACCAGGCGATGGCGCTGAATAAGGGTTTTGTCACGAAAAGCATCTGCCACGATGTGCACAATGAAGTGGCCGCCACCGCTGGCAGCACCCGCGTGCCCGGCATGCTTGGCGCTTTCATCGATGATTTCGAGACTTGCGGGGGCCAGTTCCCGTGCCAGGCGCTCGCGGATCATTTCTGTGCGTGTGTCAGTCATTTCAGGGCAGCACCTTTCTGAAGGGTTTGACGGTTACCTTTTCGTAGACGCCGGCACTGATATAGGGGTCGTCATCCGCCCATGCCGTGGCCTCGTCCAGCGAGACAAATTCCGCAACAACCAGGCTGCCGCTGAAGCCGGCGTCACCGGGGTCCGGGCTGTCGATGGCGGGATGCGGCCCGGCAAGTACCAGGCGACCTTCATCCTTGAGTACCTGCAGCCGCTGTAAATGAGCGGGGCGTGCCTGCAGGCGGTCTGCAAGACTGTTGTCTTTATCCTGACTGATGATGGCGTACAACACTATTTGTTTTCCTCGTCGGCTTCCATGTAACGGCCAAGGTAGAAGGCCTGTGCGAATACAAAGGCCAGGGTCAGCCCCATCATGCCGAACAGTTTGAAGTTCACCCAGGCTTCCTCGCTGTAGTTGTAGGCGACATAAATATTGATCAGCCCCATTGCAAGGAAGAATACGATCCATGCCCAGTTGAGACGCCGCCATACCGGGCCGGGCACCGTGATGGCATGACCCATCATGCGTTCGACCAGGGGGCGCTCGCCGATAAACTGGCTGCCGAGGAAGGTTGCGCCGAATAACCAGTTGACGACTGTAGGTTTCCATTTAATAAAAACCGGGTCACGCAGGATGAGTGTCAGTCCTCCGAAGATGATCAGTATCGCCAGTGTAATCACATGCATCTTTTCAAACTTGCGGTGCTTCAGCCAGAACAGGCCGGTCTGCACAAAGGCAGCACCAATGGCAACGGCCGTGGCGACATAGATGTCGTACATCTTGTACGCCACAAAAAACAGCAGGATAGGGAACAGGTCAAAAAGAAATTTCATGCATACAGCCCGTTTGTACTCGGTAATTTCCGGACTTTTGGCCGGTCAAAGGAGCCGAATGATAGTCTTTTTAGGCCCCTGGTGAAACCTGGAAGCCCTTATATTTAGGGAACCCCTGATTTATACGTCATTGCGAGGAACGCAGTGACGCGGCAATCTCATCACGTCCGCTGCCAGCTTCATGAGATTGCCGCGCTTCGCTCGCAATGACGGAGTTTCATTAATAAATCAGAGGATCCTTAGTGCAGGGAACGATCGATATTCCATTTACGGTGGTATTTCTCCATCACTTTGCGAACAGGGGCGGGGTAATCGAGCGCATCCATTTGCTGCATGCCCTCGGAAAAGAAGCGGGGTGCATCAGCCGGCAGGTTCCCGGTCAATACGGCAAAGGCGGTTTCCATCAGGTCTGTGTTGTGACTGCGTGTCGCAACAATGCAGTGATTCAGTAATAACACGCGCCAGGGCCTGCCGGGGTTGATGGTTTCCAGGTCCTGGCTGATGACGGCCGGTACGGCATCGATAATCTGCCGGATAACCTCACTGAGCCCTTCAAGCGCTTGCGGCTCCCGGGTGTTATTCGCCGCCATGGCCACGGCGTCAACAACGGGCTCCAGTGTATCAATCAGTCCGCCCTGGCGTGCGATCCACAGGCCGATGTTGAGGAACAGGTCTACGAGGGCGTTTTTCTGTTCATGTAGCCCGAGTTTCTCTGCCGTGGCGGCGAGGTCCTCAATGAGGCGGATGGCATATTCCCCGATTTCCGTAATGTCTTCCGTGCCGGTGGCCCCGGCGTCACCCTGGACCCGGTGCATGACATCCAGCAGGCTGTCCAGGGCCTGGGCCAGGACGGGAAGATCGCTCTCCGCGTCTGCCTGCAGCCTGGTTTCGTCAGCAGTGTTGCAGGCTGCAACGATGTCGGTGATGGTTTGTTGAATGGACTGGATGTTCCCGGTCGCTATTTGCATGGATTGTGTCCTGCTAAATGATAAGTGCTAATAATACCGGATTGCCGCACTGCAATGATGGCTCCTGTAGAATAGGACGGATGACTACACAGTATGATTTGCACAGTCATTCAATTGCATCTGACGGCACGCTCAGTCCTGCCGAACTGGTGAGTGCGGCACATGCCGCCGGTGTGACTGTACTGGCACTGACGGACCACGATACCACGGAGGGTCTGTCCGGGGCGCAAGACCGTGCCCGGGACCTGGGCCTGCGGCTGGTTCCCGGGGTGGAGATATCGGTGAGCTGGCAGTCGCAGACAATCCACGTACTTGGCCTGAATATCAACCCGGATTGTACGGAATTGCAGGCAGGGTTGTCGGGTCTGCGCGAGTTTCGCAACTGGCGCGCCGAGGAGATTGGCCGGCGTTTGGCCAAGGCGGGAATCGAGGGGAGCCATGAGGGCGCCCTTGCGTTGGCAAAGGGCAGCATTGTCGGGCGTACCCACTTTGCCCGTTTCCTGGTCGGGCAGGGTCATGCCCGCTCGGTGCGGGAGGTCTTTAAACGTTACCTGGTCAATAACAGGCCCGGTTTTGTATCCGGCCAGTGGGCCAGCCTGGAAACCGCACTGGACTGGATTGCACGGGCAGGTGGTGTGGCAGTGCTTGCACACCCGGCCCGCTATCGCATGACGGCAAGCAAGCTGCGCCGCTTTATCGGTGAATTCAGGGAATGTGGCGGGCTCGGCCTGGAGGTGGTGTCCGGCAGTCATACAAAAGACAACATCAGCAGCATGGCTGCCCTGTGCCGCAACGAAAAAATGCTGGCTTCCTGTGGTTCGGATTATCACGGGCCAGAAAATCCGTGGATACAGCTGGGGCAACTGCCGGAACTGCCGGTTGGCTGTACACCGGTTTGGCAGAGTGAGCGCTGGCACGCCCATTAATAACCTGTTTGCGTTTCCTGGTCATGAGTCAATACTTAAAAATCCACCCGGACAATCCACAGCCCCGCCTGATTGCGCAGGCGGTCGATATCATTCGTAATGACGGCCTGGTCGTCTATCCGACTGATTCCAGTTATGCGCTCGGTTGTCACGTTGGTGACAAGCGCGGCATGGAGCGGATTCGCCAGATTCGTGCGCTCGACAAAAAGCATAATTTCACACTTGTTTGCCGTGATCTTTCCGAGATTGCGACCTATGCAAAGGTCGATAACAGTGCATACCGGCTGATGAAATCCCTGACACCGGGACCGTTTACATTTATCCTGCGGGCAACACATGAAGTGCCACGTCGCTTGCAGAACCCGAAGCGCAAGACGATAGGCTTGCGCGTACCCGCCCACCCGATCGCGCAGGCCTTGCTTGAGGCCCTGGGTGAGCCGCTGATGAGTTCGACCCTGATATTTCCGGGGCAGGAGTTGCCCGAGACCGACGTGGATGACATTCGTGAGCGGATCATGAACGAAGTCGACCTGGTCATTGACGGTGATCACTGTTGGCCGGAACCGACGACGGTCATCGATATGGTAGAAGGAGTGCCGCGTATTACGCGCCAGGGCCGCGGCGTGGCTGAAGGGATTGGCTGATGAAATCGGTGGCCATAAGGTTATAATCCGCCGATGCTGGATCTCAGTCTTGTGCAAAAAATTGCTATTTGGATACCGCCGGTTTTACTGGGTATCACCGTCCACGAGGTTACCCATGGCTGGGTAGCCAGCAAACTGGGTGACAAGACAGCCATGATGATGGGCCGCCTGACGCTCAACCCCCTGAAGCACATCGATCCCGTGGGGACGATCCTGGTTCCCGGTCTGTTACTCCTGCTACAGGCCGGTTTTATTTTCGGCTATGCCAGGCCGGTCCCGATCAACTGGCGGAACCTGCGCCAACCGAAGCGTGATATGGCGCTGGTTGCTGTTGCTGGCCCGGTGTCCAACCTGCTTATGGCATTTGCCTGGGCCTTGCTGGTTCGTGCCGGCCCAGTATTTGGCGAGGCGGGTATTGCACTGGTGTATATGGGCGTTGCCGGTATTTTTATCAATACGGTATTGATGGTTCTGAACCTGCTGCCCTTGCCACCGCTGGATGGCGGGCGCGTAATGACCAGCCTGTTGCCGGGGCCGCTGGCTTACCGGTTTAGTCGAATAGAACCCTATGGCTTCATAATATTGATTGTGTTGTTGGTGACCGGTGTGCTGGGTAAAATATTGTGGCCACTCATCACCATCATGATGGGCGCGCTGGCAATGCTAACAGGATTGCCGGGTGAAACATTCACGCGGCTGTTGTTTGCCTTACTCGGAATATAGGAGATCGGCGTGGTCGCTATCGGGAATCAAAGCAGGGTTTTGTCCGGCATGCGGCCAACAGGTCGCCTGCACCTCGGGCATTACCATGGCGTACTGAAAAACTGGGTCAAACTACAGCAGGAATTCGACTGCTTTTTTTTCGTGGCCGACTGGCACGCGCTCACTACCCATTACGAAGACTCACAGATCATTGCAGACAATGTCTGGGACATGGTCATTGACTGGCTGGCCGTCGGCGTCAATCCGGGCTCGGCAAAACTGTTCATCCAGTCCTATGTCCCGGAACATGCTGAACTGCATTTGCTGCTCTCGATGGTGACCCCGCTGGGCTGGCTGGAGCGTGTACCAAGCTACAAGGACCAGCAGGAAAAACTCCGTGAACGTGATCTGGCCACCTATGGTTTTCTTGGCTACCCGCTGTTACAGGGCGCCGACATCCTCATCTATGGCGCGGACAAGGTCCCGGTCGGGGAAGACCAGGTTGCACATGTTGAGTTGACGCGTGAAATCGCACGCCGGTTTAACCATTTATACGGGCGCGAACCCGGTTTCGAGGAGGCGGCACATGCCGCCATCAAAAAGATGGGCAAGAAGAATGCGCGCCTGTACAAGGACTTGCTGAAGCGCTACCAGGAGCAGGGCGATCACGAGGCGCTGGAGGTCGCGCGTGCCTTGCTGAAGGAGCAGCAAAACCTTGCCATCAGTGACCGTGAGCGCCTGGCGGGTTTCCTGGAAGGGGGTGGACGCATGATCCTTACGGAACCACAGGCACTCCTGGCACCGGCTTCGAAAATGCCCGGCCTCGACGGGCAGAAAATGTCCAAATCCTACGGCAATACCATCAGTCTGCGGGAGGATCCCGAGGCCATCCGGGAAAAACTGCGGACCATGCCCACGGACCCGGCACGGGTCCGCCGCACTGACCCCGGCAACCCGGATATCTGCCCGGTCTGGCAACTGCATGAAGTTTATTCCGGTGATGAAGTAAAGGACTGGGTCCGGGAGGGCTGTACTACGGCGGGTATCGGTTGTCTGGATTGTAAACAGCCCGTTATCGATTCCGTACTGGCCGAGCTTGCACCCATACAGGAGCGTGCCCGTGAGTTTGAGCGGGACCAGGAACGGGTGCGGGCGATTATCAACGAAGGATCGGAAGCCGCTCGTGACGTGGCCCGTGAAACCCTGGACGAGGTACGCCAGGCGATGGGTCTTGTCTATTCATAACCGGAATGACGATGCTTTTGATACAAACTGTATAACCCGCGCCTCGCGCGGGGAATCTCACTGTTCCAGGCGGGGCGCCGGTCCTACCGGTTTTTGCCAATAAAAACAGACATATTGCAGAAAATCATGTAATATTCGCCAGACGATGCAAATCGTCCCTCGGTGACAATGCGGGTCATCCCGTACCAGGGCATTTAATGAGCGAAAATCAGAGCCGCGCAGTTACGTCGGACATCCAGGCACAGGAAGAAATCTCTCTCGCTGTTATTCAGGGTCGGACCATCGACTCACTCCCCCAGGATCTCTACATACCGCCAGACGCAATGGAGGTTTTCCTTGAGGCCTTCGAGGGCCCGCTGGACCTTCTGCTGTACCTGATCCGTAAGGAAAATATCGAGATTGTCGATATCTCCGTTGCCGAGATAACGCGCCAATACATTGAATATATTGAACTTATGCAGGTGATGCGGCTGGATTTGGCGGCCGAGTACCTGGTCATGTCGGCGATGCTGGCCGAGATTAAATCCCGCATGCTGTTGCCGCGTCCCGCTGGCGATGAAGAGGATGAAAACGATCCACGTGCCGAACTGGTGCGCCGGTTGCAGGAGTACGAACGATACAAGCAGGCTGCGGAAGACCTGGATGCCTTGCCCAGGCTCGGGCGTGATGTCTTCCAGGCCGGGGCCGAGAGTCCTGAACAGAAGATCGTTCAGTTGCCGCCGGAAGTGGACCTGCAGGACCTGATTGCTGCGTTCCAGGAAGTGATGCAACGTGCCTCCATGTTTGAGCATCACCATGTACAGATGGAGTCGCTGTCAGTTCGGGAACGTATGTCCGGTGTCTTGAGCAGGGTCAGTTCAACCCGGTTCACCCGGTTTACCGACTTGTTCACGGTTGAA
>DAOVYA010000324.1 GCA_030635865.1 Gammaproteobacteria bacterium
CGGTGCTGCTCGGACAGGTATAAGCCGTCGTGCTTTTGTTCGACCTGCAGGTCGCCACCGGCCATGTGGATGATCGCTTTTTCTGGATCGCCAATGAAATACAGGGGGGCTACCACGCTGGCGCCGGTTTCCCCGGCGCAACCGGTCAGTGCCTCCAGCCAGCCCGGTGACACCAGCACATCATTGTCGATGAATACCACGAAGCGTCCCTGTGCATGCTGTACCCCGAGATTGCGGGCCTGATTCGGACTCAGAAAGTGCTCGGTGCGTTGCAGGTGAAAGTCTTTCTTTACGGCCTCTGACTCCAGGTAGTCCTTGATATAGCCGGGTGAACCGCCATCTATGTACACCAGCTCAAAGGGCATCTGCGTGTTCGCGTAGATACTTTCCAGTGAAGCCTGGCTGACGCTGAAACGTTCTCGTGGTACAACCACGATCGTCACCGCTATATCTTCCCTGCCGGTATTGCTCATGGTGTGTAACCCTTTGTGAGAGCCATTGTTGTGTTTACAGGTCGATGATCCATTTTTTCTCTGCCATGGCAGGGTCATCTGCTTTGACCTGGCGGTCGCAGTGCATTCCGCGCCGCGGTTCGGCATCGATTTCCACGCCGTAGGTGAAATCGCCCACTCCAAGCCCCTTGTGCAGCAGGGCAAGTCCGGTTGACCAGTCTCCCCGGTTATGGAACAGGCGTTCATCCGGTAACGAACATGTGTTGATTGCGTGACGGCTGAGGGCATAAAAGCCGCCCTCGATGAAGTTGTAGGCGCGGCCTGTTTTTCCGTTCTCAAAAGTGGCCCGGGGAATGCCGATTTCACGGTTGAACCACGGGAACTTCCTGAGCCACTGCCTATCGTTCTTGCTGAGCAGTATGGCGCGTAAACGGCCAAGCTGGTGCACCCTGGGCGTGGCGTTGATCTTGTCCTGCAGTTTCTCCAGCCAGTCATTGCTGGTCACGTAGGAATCGTCATCGAACCAGACGACCCAGTCTGCTGCTTCCCTTGTTGACTGGCGTCCGCCTGTGGCCTGGTAGATGCGGCGCATCAGCGGGTACTTCGGATAGACCATGTTTCCGTCCCTGTCCTGCATGGCATCGCCGATGTACTTGACGGCCCCGTGTTCCGTGACCATTTTGTCGATAAATTCCATGGCACGCGGGCTGAGGTTGTTGCAGCCGATGTGCAGCCGGTAATTTTCGGGGTCCGTGTTTTCCAGTATCGAGTCGAGGCAGCGGGTAATCATCGGGTAATGATCACGTTCCGTGCTATGGTCGGAACTGAACGTGATGACACAGATGTTGACCGGCAGCTTGCTGAAATTGGCCTGGAATATTCGTTGTTTGCTCATTTTGTCTGTAAACGGGTGTCCGGTTTCCGGATTTTCCTTACCGCAGGGCCGGTAATTGCCGGTAGCTTTGCAATATAATACACCAAGTTCAATTGCACTTTTAACCTTGGGCCAAGCTTTCACCCTGGAGGCCGCAGAATGAGAGTCGCTGTAGTTACGCCGTATTTCGATGCCCGCGAAGACTGGCTGACCCAGTGTCACGAGAGCGTGATGCGGCAGACCTTTCCATGCACCCATATCATGGTTGCCGACGGGCGCCCCCAGGCCATCGTGGACCGGATGACGGTCCAGCACATTATACTGCCGGTCAATAACCGGGATTACGGGGATACACCCCGGGGTATCGGATCGGTGCTGGCGATCAGCCAGGGATTCGATGCCATTGCCTACCTGGATGACGATAACTGGTACTACCCGGAACACATCGAGACCATGGTGCATCTGCACCGTCAGAGCAACGCTGCAGTCATTACGGCTTCCAGGAACCTGCATCGCCTCGACGGTTCACAGCTCGGGCCATGTCCTGAAGTGGACGGCGTGAAGTTCGTGGATACCAATTGCTACTTCTTTACACGCGAAGCCTTCGTGCTGGTCCCCGAGTGGTGGATGATGAAGCCCTATCACCACGCGATCGATGACCGGGTGATACTGGCGCACATCAGGCACAAGAACCTGTCGCATGTCCATGCAACTGTACCGACCGTGGCTTACAGGACGGCATTTAAAGTGCACTACGAGAGATTCGGAGAAGAGCCACCACCCGGCACCAAGGTCAGTGATGCAATCCTCAGTTCAATCGACAAGGTCAGGGTTGACCAGGGCGAGTTCTGTCTCCTGCCTGGAGTGGATAGCTGAACACCGATCCGCGGGCCGGAAGTGTCCTGGACAAATACTGATCCGTTCGTCACTGCGACCCCACCCCTCAGTCATTGAGATCCCCCTCCCTCATTGAGACCCCCCCTCCGTCATTGAGACCCCCCCTCCGTCATTGCGAGCGAAGCGCGGCAATCTCCTGAATCTGGCAACGGACTTAAGGTGCCCTCATTACGGGATTGCCGCGTCACTTTGTTCCTCGCAAAGACGGAGTTTGTTTGTTCGTAAATGCGACCCTCAATGCTCCGTCATTGCGACCCCGCCCCTTCGTCATTGCGAGCGA
>DAOVYA010000100.1 GCA_030635865.1 Gammaproteobacteria bacterium
CGACGGCTGGAAACCTGCAAATATAAGCATCGCCGATACCGATACAGAACGACTGGAACGCCTCGCAGAACGCTTTGGCGTGGCAACGACGCCCGATAATCGCGAAGCGGCTGAACAGGCTGACGCCATCGTACTAGCCATAAAGCCGCAGGTAATAAAACCGGTCACGCAGGAACTGGCTGAGCTGGTCGAGGCGCAGCGCCCACTGGTTATCTCCATTGCTGCCGGCATCCGCGAAGCCAGTTTGCGTAACTGGTTGGGCGAACACACCGCGATTGTCCGCTCCATGCCCAACACCCCGGCACTGGTACTAAGTGGCGCTACCGCACTGTACGCCAATCCGAATACCAGCGAGGACCAGCGGAATATTGCAGAATCGATTCTGCGTGCTGTCGGAGTGGCCATCTGGGTCGATGACGAGGCATTAATGGATGCAGTGACCGCGCTGTCGGGCAGTGGCCCGGCCTATTTCTTCCTGTTCATGGAGGCCATGCAGACGGCCGGCCGTGAACTCGGACTACCGGAAAAAACAGCGCATTTGCTGACCCTGCAAACGGCCTTTGGTGCTGCCAAAATGGCCCTGGAAAGCAGTGAGGATGTTGCAGACCTGAGAGCGCATGTCACCTCACCCGGCGGCACAACCGAACGCGCCATCCAGTGCTTCCAGGGTGACGGTCTCGAAGCCATTGTCCGGAAGGCAATAAAAGCCGCTGCTGATCGTTCCAGTGAACTGGGCAACGAGCTGGGGAAATAACCTTGCCGGCAAATTACTACACAAGCCCGCTGGAATTCCTGATCACGACCCTGTTCAGCCTGTACATTCTCGCCGTCATGCTGCGGTTTCTGCTGGGCGCGGTACGAGCTGACTTCTACAATCCGATCAGCCAGTTCCTGGTGCGCATTACCAATCCCCTGCTATTGCCGCTGCGCAGGATAATACCCGGCATCGGCAAATATGACACGGCCAGCCTGGTGCTGTTGCTGATACTGCAATTAATTTCGCTTGTTGTAATTGTTCTACTGCGCGGAGGCGATATCGCGTTTATCAACCTGCTGGCAGCCGCTGTTATCAAAATCATTTTATTGATGATCAATGTATTTATTTTCGCGATTTTCGTGCAGGTCATCCTCAGCTGGATAAGTCCCGGCACCTACAACCCGGTCAATGCCCTGCTCAACAGTCTTACCAGCCCCGTACTGGGCCCGATTCAACGTATTATTCCACCCGTGTCCGGCATGGATCTTTCACCATTATTTGCGCTTATCGGCCTGCAGGTCCTGAAGATGCTGGTCGCGCCGCTGCTTGGTTAACAAGTTGTGCCTGCCCCCTGGTATCAGTGGGATGGTGAAGACCTGGTACTCACCGTCCACATTCAGCCGAAGGCCTCCCGGGACGCCCTCGATGGCACCTATGGCGAACGCCTGAAAATCAGGATCACCGCGCCCCCCGTGGATGGCAAGGCGAATAAACACCTGGCCCACTTTCTTGCCAGGCTGTTTGGCGTCCCGCCTCGCCAGGTCCAACTGCTGTCCGGAGAAAGCGGCCGGGCAAAACGCATCCGCATCCAGCAACCCCGGATACTGCCTGCTGAAATAAAGAACCCATCGTATGACTGATTTATTGCGTGACCTGGTTGCAGTAATTAGACTGAATGATTGTTAACGGATACCCTGTGGACATCCATGCCTGAAGTGATTCCCGAAGACAGCGCAGGCCTGGTCACACCGCTGGCAATAACATTCCAGGAGTCACTGGCACTTGAGTGTGGCGCTGTACTCAAGGAATATACGCTGAGTTATGAGACCTACGGTGAACTCAACGCAAACGCTTCAAACGCAATCCTGGTCTGCCATGCACTTTCCAGCAATCATCATGCAGCGGGCTATCATTCCATGGATGAGCGCAAGCCCGGCTGGTGGGATAGTTGCATCGGCCCCGGGAAACCCATCGACACGAATCGCTTCTTCGTCGTGTGCAGTAATAACCTGGGCGGCTGCCACGGATCGACCGGGCCGGCCAGCACCAATCCCGATACCGGTATGCCCTATGGCAAGGACTTTCCGGACATCGCCGTCAAGGACTGGGTACACAGCCAGGCGAAATTGTCAGATACCCTCAACATAAAACGTTGGGCCGCAGTCGTCGGCGGCAGCCTGGGTGGGATGCAGGCAATGCAATGGGCAATTGATTATCCCGACCGTCTTGCTCATTCTGTTGTCATTGCAGCAGCACCCAGGCTATCAACGCAGAACATCGCGTTTAATGAGGTCGCGCGCCAGGCCATCAAGTCCGACCCGGATTTTCATGACGGCAATTACTATGAACACGGGGTAATCCCGGAACGGGGACTGCGGCTTGCCCGCATGCTTGGACATATTACCTACCTGTCTGAAGACAGCATGCACACCAAGTTCGGCCGCGAACTACAGGAAGGATCGCCCAGGAGCGGCTATGAAATGGAATTCCAGGTAGAAAGCTATCTGCGCCACCAGGGCACCCGGTTTGCTGCCGAGTTCGATGCCAATACCTACCTCCTGATGACCAAGACACTCGATCATTTTGACCCGGCGCGCGATTACGGCCATGACCTGACCAGGGCATTGAATCGGGCCAAGGCACGATTCCTGGTCATTTCATTTGCCGGTGACTGGCGATTCCCGCCCGAGCGTTCACGCGAAATCGTGCGCGCCCTGCTCGAAAACAACCTTGACCTGAGCTATGCCGAGATTACGGCGAATGAAGGGCACGATGCATTTTTGATGAAGAACCCGCACTACCTGGATGTATTTCGTGCCTACATGGACAGGGTTGCAAACGAGGTAGCAGCCTCATGAAACTGCGCACGGACCTGGAAATCATCAGCAAATGGATCAAACCCGGCAGCCGCGTGCTGGACCTGGGTTGCGGCGACGGCACCCTGCTTAAGCACCTGCAGGAAACCCGACAGGTCAGCGGCTATGGTCTTGAATTCAATGATGACAACGTTACCCGCTGCATCAGGGCCGGCATAAATGTCATCCATACTGACCTGGACGCCGGTCTTTCTGATTTTCAGACGAATTCGTTTGACTACATCATCATGACGCAAACCCTGCAGGCAGTGCATTATCCCGACCACCTGCTGGAGGAAATGTTACGCACGGGCAGACAGGGGATTGTCACCTTTCCGAATTTTGCACACTGGTACAATCGTTTGCAGCTGGCACTGGGCGGCAAAATGCCCATGTCCCGTAACCTGCCGAATCCCTGGTACAACACACCCAATATCCATCTGTGTACAGTTAAAGATTTTGAAAGATTATGCGCTGAGCGCAATATCCGTGTCCTGCAGCGCACCATGGTCAATCATGCGCATCGCTATAGCTTTGGTGATCACCTGCTGCCAAACCTGCTGGGGCGAAACGCCCTGTACCGGTTTGAACGTGGCTAGCACCCTGATGCTGGCCGCAATCGCGGATGCGATCCGCCCTTACACACGACCGCGGATCGTCTCCGCGAAGAGGGTATGCAGAGTGTGCAAAGGAGAGAACTGGTTATCTATCATATGAGCTACAATTATAGTCAGACAAACAACGGAGAGTAAGAATGAATCCAAGACGCATTATCATTTCATTACTGCTGGGTCTCACATTCCTGTTCCCGCACTCCGCAATGGCGGAAAATTCAAAAGACTTCGGCCAGTACGTGGTCCACTTCAATGCACTGGCAACCGATATGCTGCCCCCGAAAGTTGCACGTGAATACCGCATCACGCGCAGCCGGAATCGTGGCATGGTCAACGTCACGGTCCTGAAAAAGGTGCTTGGCAGCCCTGGTCAACCGGTGCATGCCAGGGTTGAGGCTCGTGCTGAAAACCTGGTCGGCCAGACACGCGATATCCGGCTGCGCGAAATACGCGAAGGCAATGCCATCTATTACATCGGTGAGTTCCGTGTTGCCCATGAGGAGACCCTGAAATTCACTGTCAGGGCGCAGCCGCAAGGCACGCAACAATTCCTGGAAGTACACTTCAGCCAGGACTTCTATACCAATTAACGAGCGACAGATATGGGGGGCAGATCCCGGGCCGACCCTGGCAGCGGGATATTTGCTTGCACAAACTCCTGTGAAATTTGCATTAAATTCTGTCATTTGTCAGGATAATCGCTCTTTTTCATGCATGGCAGATACATCAAATAAGTGGAGTTGAACCAAAAGCCTCAGAAACTGCTGCGGTCCAAAATGTTCTGGATCGGCATCCTCTACTTTGCCGAAGGTTTCCCGCTCGGGGTCTTCTATGATGTCTTCCCGGTGCACTTTCGCCAGCAGGGCGTGGACCTGCGTGAAATTGGTTTCCTGAGCCTGCTGGGGTTGGCCTGGACCCTCAAATTTCTATGGGCCCCGGCAATTGACCATTTCCGCCACCATCGCCGCTGGATGTTCAGCGTTGATGTATTGATGGGCTGTATCCTGCTGCTGTTTGCGATCTATGCCGACTTCGGACCCTGGGTGTGGGTCGCCATCGGCACCTTCACTGCTCTGTCAGCTACCAACGACATCGCTATCGACGGTTTCACCATTGAGATGCTCAACAAGCGCGAGCTGGGCCTGGCCAATGGACTGCGAATAGCTTTTTACCGCGTAGGTATGCTGGCATCAGGCTTTATCCTGATACTCACGGACGTGTACGGCTGGGCGGGCGCCTATACAGCCGGTGCGGCTATACTTGTCTTTGCTGGCCTTGCCTGTCTGAATGCCCCGAAAGAACGCGACATAAAACCGGCCGGTAGCATTTCGCTAACACACGAACTCAAGGCCCTGCTGACTCACCCGGCTGCTTTCTCTGGTGTTGTCGCATTCCTGCTCGGCTCACTCTGGCTGGTAAACCGAACCACGCAGTGGTCTGAGAACCTTGATCATTTCTGGTTGTATGTCCTGCTGGTTGCTCTCCTTTTGATCCTGTTCAGCAATACCATTAAACGCTTTGCCACCAGGACCCGCGAGGCCGAGAAACGTACACCCATCACTGAAGGCCCGATGTTCGGAACCCTGCTGGAGATGCTGCAGCGCCCTTATATCGTCCCGGTCATCCTGTTCATCCTGATCTTCAAACTTGGTGACAGCGCCATGGGCTTCATGATCAAACCGTTCTGGGTGGACAGCGGTTTCAGTGCAACCCAGATAGGCCTGGTCTCCGTGAATATCGGGCTGGGACTTTCAATTGCCGGCGGCGTTACCGGTGGCTGGTTCACCGACCGCGTAGGCATCTTCAAGGGGCTCTGGGTGCTGGGCCTGCTGCAGGCGGTTTCCAACCTTGGCTATGCATGGGCCGCCTCCGTCATACCCGCCGTTGAAGCAGGGACACCGATTGCCGGCAATCACCAAACACTGATGTACTTCGCTAGCGCTATTGAATCTTTCTGCGGCGGACTGGGTACGGCCGCCTTTCTTGCCTTCCTGATGTCAATCGTCAACAAACACCACTCGGCCACCGAGTATGCCCTGCTGTCATCCGTATTTGCGCTAAGTCGTTCCGTTTCGGGCTGGGCCGGCGGCTATGGTGCAGTCGCTTTTGGCTATGCTGACTACTTCCTGCTGACCTTCTTCCTTGCCTTCCCGGCCTATTTACTGCTTCCCTGGGTAAAAAAGATGATGGCCTATGCAGAGCAGCAACAGGGCTGGGGTCAAGACTAGAGAACAATCCTGCTGAAGAAATACTGAAAGCCCCCGGCTACACGCAAAAACAGTCTGCTGGTTTTCTGGTAGCTGTGTCAAAATATTGCCTTGTGCTGACACCGTTAGACTCACCCAATACTGCTCTCAGCATATTGTAATTAAACAAAAATCCGACTTATCCCACAAAACTTACATCCTCTATTTTCCGCACAGTTTACAGGGTTATCATGCACATACAGGGTTTCTTCCGCTAGTCTTAGCCGTACAGGAGATAAAAATGCTTGAACGCCGCAACAAGGGACAACGCCGCTGGGATCTCGACACCGGGTTTCCACTGAAAGACTGCAACGGTACGACCATCATTACCGAGCGACGCCGCATGTCTGATCGTCGCCTGGATAACACCTCGCTGGAAGAACGCCTGATGATGTTCTCGGAAATGCCAC
>DAOVYA010000259.1 GCA_030635865.1 Gammaproteobacteria bacterium
AAGGATTATGGCTGCGGCGACCCGTCCCGTTATGTGCGCGAGGGTGATGTCGTGCTTGACCTTGGCTCGGGCGGCGGCAAGATTTGCTACATGGCCGCGCAGCTGACAGGCAAGGGCGGGCAGGTGATCGGTATTGATATGAATGATGACATGCTGGCCCTGGCACGCAAGTATCAGCAGGAAATGGCGGCAAGACTGTGCGATGACCGCGTGCGTTTCCTGCGAGGAAACATCCAGGACCTGGCGCTGGATATGGAAGCCCTGGAGGAATACCTGGCTGCAAACCCGGTCACCGGTCACGAGAGCTTTACTGCCCTGAAGCAGTGGGAAGCACGCCAGCGTAAAGAGCAGCCACTGCTTAAGGATAATTCCGTTGACCTTGTGATTTCCAATTGTGTGCTTAACCTGGTGGCAGATGAAGAGAAACAGCAACTGGTCAGTGAAATCTTCAGGGTCTTGAAGCCCGGTGGCCGTGTTGCCATATCCGACATCATAAGCGACCAGGCTGTTCCGGAGTCGATGAAAAATAATCCGGAATTATGGAGTGGCTGTATTTCAGGTGCCTTTGGTGAGGCGGAGTTTCTGCAGGAATTTGCAGACAGTGGATTCCATGCGGTGTGCTATGACAAATGGGATGCCCGTCCATGGCAGGTGGTGGAGGGGATTGAATTCCGTTCGGTTACCCTGACAGCTGTGAAACCGGTTCCTCTGACAGATCAATGTCATGAAACGTCCGTACTCTATAAAGGCCCTTTTGCAGAGGTCGTTGATGATGCGGGTAATTGCTATCAACGCGGACAAAGGGTGGCGGTTAACCGTCAAACACATGAGCTGCTCACGGGGCATGCGTATAACGGAGGCTTCATCAGTCTTTCTGCCGGGGCGGAACAGGCTGGTTGTTGTGATAGCGGGCAACAGCAAGCAGGGGAGTCTCATGGCGGGGGCTGCTGTTAGCACGACAAGAATCAGCGTTATCATTCCTGCCCTGAACGAGGCGGGAAATATCGTCCGGACACTCGACAGCTTGCAGCCCATGCGCCGGCGTGGTCACGAGGTCATCGTGGTCGATGGTGGCAGTGACGATACAACGCTGGCAAACAGCCGGCCACTGACAGACCAGCTTATCGAGGCCCCCCGGGGACGCGCAAACCAGATGCGTGCAGGGGCTGCCGTGGCAAGCGGTGCTGTTATCTGGTTCCTGCATGCCGATACCGTTCCCCCCGGGAGTGCCGACCGGCTCATTCTGAATGAGCTGGTGCAGCCTGATTCCCGCTGGGGATTTTTTAATGTCCTGTTTCCAGGCGACAGTTTGATGTTGAAAGTGGTCGCACTACTCATGAACCTGCGTGCCAGGATTACCGGAATCGCTACCGGTGACCAGGGTATTTTCATCACACGTGTTTTATACGAAAAGATTGGCGGTATCCCGGCAATCCCCCTGATGGAAGATATTGCCTTGAGCCGCACCCTGAAACGCTATAAGCGTCCGGCAGTCATCAGGGAGAAACTGGTTTCATCGCCGCGCCGCTGGGAAAAACACGGCGTTACAAAAACGATCCTGATGATGTGGGGGCTGCGGCTTGCCTACTTTATCGGCGTAGACCCTGCACGCCTGGCTAAATACTACGCTGTCAACAGCGCGTGAAATATCCGGATGCCAGGCTGTTGGTGTTGAGCAAGGCGCCCGATCCCGGGCAGGTCAAGACAAGGCTGATACCGCTGCTTGGTGAATCTGCTGCTGCCGGACTTTATGAGGACTTGCTGCGTTCAACACTGGAGATGGCGGTCAATTCTGACCTGTGCCCGGTAGATTTATGGTGCAGCCCCACCGAGACGCATTCTTTTTTCCAGCAATGCAGGCGGCAGTATGGTGTTGAATTAAAGCGGCAAACCGAAGGTGATATTGGCCGTCGAATGTCACATGCGCTTGCATCAGCCAGCAGGTCCAGCCGGCTGCAGGTCCTGATCGGTGCAGATTGCCCGGCATTGTCCGCGGATGACCTGGAAGAGGCGTTTGCTATGCTGGACCGCGGAACCGAAGTCGTACTGGGGCCGGCAGAAGACGGTGGCTACTACCTGATTGGCATGCGCGGCTTGTACCCGTTTCTATTTGGCGATGTTCCCTGGAGTACATCAATGGTGCTGGATTTGACCAAAACACGCTTGAACAGCCGGCAGGTAAAATGGCAGTGCCTGGCAGAGCATCGTGATCTCGATACGCCGGATGACTATCACGCCTGGCTGGAATCCGGAAGAAAGCCGGAGTCCAGACAGGCATAAATACCTTTATATTTACTGGCGCATCCCGAAAATGTGTCTTATATTTAAGGTTACATGGGTGTTTATTTTTGTTGGCAATTATTTATTTAACTTTCGTCCGTTACGGGCAAGGAGTTAGTCATGCGAAGGCTCTATTTCCTGATTCCCACTATTGACAGCGCTAAAACCATTGTTGATGAACTTCTTCTGGCGCGCATCGAGCAACGGCATATTCACATTGCCGCCGCGGATCATCACGCCTTGCTGGAGGCCAACCTGCCGGAAGCAAATCTTTTGCAGGAAAGTGACTTTATCCCGGCCGTTGAGCGCGGCGTTGCCATTGGAGGTGCTACCGGCATCCTCGCTGGTATTGCGGCCGTTGCCCTTCCAGGCGTCGGGTTGGTGCTCGGTGGTGGTGCCATTCTGGGCATCGGTCTTGCCGGTGCCGGTGTGGGGGCATGGATCTCCGGCATGATTGGTATTTCTGTGCCCAGTTCGCGTTTACAGGAATTTGAAAAGGCAATTGACGAAGGCAGTCTGCTGATGATGGTGGATGTACCCAAGGCACAGGTAGAGGACATCACAAGCCTGGTCAAGACGCATCATCCGGAAGCGCACATCGAAGGTACCGAGCCGATTATCCCCGCATTTCCATAATTACGGCTGCAGTATCGGCCTGAATGAGGCGGCAGGAAACTGCCGCCTTTTTTTGTGTCCCGGTGTCAGGCAGGCGTCCCTGTAAGACCTTTGTACAATTGAATCTATTGCTTGAATATTCAACCATGGTCATGGTTACAGATATAACTACAGGGGCACGGGAATAATGGATAATCGTAGAGAAGAAGCTGACAGACGCACCACAGTTGCGGACAGGGTCGGAGGACGCACTTGCAATCGCCGGATGCGACCGGACCGGCGCCTGAAAAGTATTTCCTCGGAATGGATTCCGATGGAACATATTAAACTGCATCCGACAACCCGGC
>DAOVYA010000134.1 GCA_030635865.1 Gammaproteobacteria bacterium
AAGGCGCAATGATTGCAAAGTTAAAGGCTACAAAGATTATTAAGAAGCCTCTGATTAATTAACGAAACTCCGTCATTGCGAGCTCACCTACCCTCGTCATTGCGAGCTCACCTACCCTCGTCATTGCGAGCGAAGCGCGGCAATCTCCTGAATCAGGCAGCGGGCTTAAGGTGCTCTAATTACGAGATTGCCGCGTCACTTCGTTCCTCGCAAAGACGGGACTTGTTTTACCGCATCACTTCGTTCCTCGCAATGACGTATAAATCAGAAGTTCCTTAGCATTTCTTTCTTGGCGTCTTTGCGCCTTTGCGAGAATCTTCCTTTCCGGATAAAGACTCAATGGAAACGGTTCACTGTGAACACGAAAATAGCGGAAATCACGCTTCATCCGCAGCTACTTCCGGGGCGTTACGCTGTTCAACAAATTCCATCACGGCCTGGGTCAGTGCGTCTGTTCCCTGCCTGCTGAGCGCAGAGATCTCAAAAACCGGGCCCTGCCAGTTGCATGCCTGCACTACATCCGTGCAGCGTTGTTCGCGTTCATCTTCCGGCAATAGATCTGTTTTATTCAATACCAGCCAACGCTCCCGGCCTGCCAGTTCTGCATTAAACCCCTCGAGTTCCCCGGTGATAGTCGCCACATCCTCAACCGGATTGCCGAGTGGCCCCATGTCGACAAGATGCAACAATATATTAGTACGCGACAGGTGCTTTAGAAACTGGATACCCAGACCCGCCCCCTGGGAAGCACCCTCGATCAACCCGGGCACATCAACCATAACAAAGCTCCGGTGGGCTGAAACACTCACGACACCAAGGTTTGGATAAAGCGTTGTGAACGGGTAGTCCGCCACCTTTGGACGCGCAGAGGAAACCGCTCGTATCAAGGTAGATTTCCCGGCATTGGGAAGACCCAGCAGGCCCACATCCGCAAGCAGTTTGAGTTCCAGCTGCAAGCGACGCTTTTCACCCGGCGTGCCCGGCTTCGACTGACGCGGGGTGCGATTGGTCGAACTCTTGAAACGGGCATTTCCAAGGCCATGAAATCCGCCCCTGGCGACAACCATGCGCTGACCATCCCGAACCAGGTCCCCAATCAGTTCGTCGGTATCTGCCTCGTGGACAATCGTACCAACAGGCACCTTGACGATCAGGTCATCACCGGACTTGCCTGTACAGTTCTTGCTGGCACCTTTCTTACCCTGCTCCGCCAGGAATTTACGCGCATGCCGGAAATCGACCAGTGTATTCACACTGCTGTCAGCCTCCAGGTAAACACTGCCACCATCGCCGCCATCACCGCCATCAGGCCCGCCAAAGGGAATATACTTTTCACGCCGGAAGCTGACACAGCCGTTCCCGCCATCACCGGCACGCACTTCAATACTTGCTTCATCTACAAATTTCATCGTGATACTGCAACTCTTGTAAAAACCCTGTAGGAGCGGATCGCATCCGCGACAATATAACATGTGCGCTATATATCATTCCCGTCATTGCAAACTGTACCAGCGAACAAACAACCCTTCGTCTTTGCGAGTAACGTAGCAACGTCGACAAACAACCCCCCGTCTTTGCGAGGAACGCAGTGACGCGGCAATCTCGTCAAGTCCGCTGCCAGAGTCAGGAAATTGCCGCGCTTCGCTCGCAATGACGGGGTGGATGAACTCGCAATGACGGCGAGAGGGGGTTAACCCCGACTCAATAACAAAAAACCCCGCACATGGCGGGGCTTGATGATTCCTGCTGAGCGAATATCTCAGCCGGCTTCTATATCAACAAACTTGCGTTTTTTAGCTCCCCGCTGAACAAAACGCACAATGCCGTCACTCTTGGCGAACAGTGTGTGGTCCTTGCCACAGCCGACATTCATGCCCGGGTGAAAACGTGTACCACGCTGGCGGACAATAATATTGCCTGCCAGCACCGACTCACCGCCGAAACGCTTCACGCCAAGCCGTTTTGATTCCGAGTCGCGGCCATTACGAGTACTGCCGCCTGCTTTCTTGTGTGCCATTTGATAATCCCCTGGAGCCGGTAATCAACCGCTGATAGCGGTGATTTCCAGCTCGGTATAATCCTGACGATGCCCCATCCGCTTCATATGATGTTTACGGCGACGGAACTTGATGATTTCGACCTTCTTGCCGCGACCCTGTTCCCTGACAGTAGCGGTCACTTTACCGCCTGCTACGAAGGGGGTGCCAACCTTGAGATCCGCTCCCTCGCCAATCGCCAGAACCTGATCAAATTCAATGGTCTCACCTGCGCTGGTGTCCAGCTTTTCTACCCGCAAGGTATCGCCCTCGGAGACGCGATACTGCTTGCCGCCTGTCTTGATTACTGCATACATACTGGAAACTCCAAGCGCATCAACTGCATTGGTGAAAAAGGCCGATCATTCTAATGATTGCACCCGGCAAGGTCAATCAAATCCCTTCTGGCGCATGGTCTGTAAGACCGTTAGACTAGCCGGACTGTCAGCTGCGCAGGAACACCCGGACCAAATACCTCTCCCCAGATACATACTCGTATGCTAAAACTTGTTAAAAATCAATATGATACATCAGGTATCGGGTCCATACGCAGCCTCGTATCAGAAGAGATCAATGCCGTGGACACGCTCATCCAGGCCCGTTTACACAGCAACGTAAGCCTGATCAACCTGCTCTCGCACTATATTATTAACAGTGGCGGTAAACGTTTACGCCCGATACTGGTACTGCTTACCGCCAAGGCCTGCGGCTACAAGGGTGATCAGCATATCAACCTGGCCGCTGTCATTGAATTCATCCATACCGCAACCCTGCTGCATGATGATGTAGTCGATGCCTCGCAACTCCGCCGCGGCAAGATGACTGCCAACGCGGTCTGGGGTAACGAAGCCAGTGTCCTGGTCGGTGATTTTCTCTATTCACGCGCCTTCGAGATGATTGTCGATGCCAGGGAAATGCGCATCATGGAAATCATGTCCATCACCACCAATGCCATAGCAGAAGGCGAGGTTATGCAACTGCTGAACTGCCATGATGCTGCAACGACAGAAACACAGTACCTGGACGTAATCAACCGCAAGACAGCGCGCCTGTTCGAGGCCGCCGCACAAATTGGTGCGGTACTGGGACATCAGGACGAGCATGTTGAAAATGCCCTGGCCAGTTATGGTTTACATCTCGGCGTTGCATTTCAATTGATTGACGATGTACTGGATTACAGTGCGTCCCCGGAAGACACGGGTAAAAATGTCGGCGATGACCTGGCCGAGGGCAAACCCACCCTGCCACTGATACATGCAATGCAAGTAGGTACGCAGGAACAAGCCGCACTGATTCGCAAGGCCATTGAAAATGGTGGACACGACAACATGCAGGCAGTTTGTGCCATTATTGAAGCAACCGGCGCCATTCCGTACACTGCACAAGCTGCACAACAAGAGGCTGACCTTGCCATCGCAGCACTGGATCCACTGCCGGAGTCAGCATACAAGGATGCACTGTACAGCCTCGCAGAGTTTTCTGTTAATCGTTCTTATTAATCGGGCAGTAGCGCAGCCTGGTAGCGCACTTCGTTCGGGACGAAGGGGTCGGAGGTTCAAATCCTCTCTGCCCGACCAATTAATACAACGAATGACAGGCTGCTGTTCAAAACAGTCCGGTAACGTATGACAAACGACACCAAATCAGCCGACACGGACGCAATTTCGCCTGACAGCGATCGCCGAAGTCACAGCCGACTGGATCGCCGAAAAAACCAGGCCATTTCCGGTCACCTCGAATTACTGTCAAAAATGAGCGGCCACCTGGCCGGTTCACTCGACACCGGCGAAACCATGCAGAAAGCCCTGGATCTGATTGTGCAGTTCGTCAACGCTGAAGGCGGTGCCCTGTTCATGCTGGACGACGACACCCATGTCATCACCTGCGAAGCCAGCGTCGGCCCGGTCGATATCAAGGGAATTACACTCAAGGAAGGCGAAGGCATTGTTGGTCAATGCGTCGCCGAAGGCAGTAGCCGCATTGTCCGGGACGCCCAGCACGACCCGAATTTCGACAAATCGATTGATGAAGCCAGCGGCTTCAAAACGCTTTCCATTCTCTGCGCACCCCTGACTGTCCAGGAAAAAAGCATCGGTGCAATCGAACTGGTCAACAAAAGCGATAAAGACGAGCTCTATTCCGAAACTGACCTGATGATGCTACAAACCCTGGCTTCTGCTGCAGCACTGGCTATTCATAATGCCCGCATGGCCAGCAAACTGGTCCAGCAGGAACGTGTCAACCGTGAACTGGAACTGGCCAGCGAGATGCAACGCAGCCTGCTGCCCGATCCGCGCGGGTCATCTTTTCCCGTCAGTGGAGTCAACCTCCCGGCCTATGAAATGTCGGGGGACTTCTACGATTTCTTCGAACTGGATGACGGTCGCATCTATTTCAGTCTCGGCGATGTATCCGGCAAGGGCATCAATGCCGCTCTGCTGATGTCAAAAACAGCCAGCCTGTTCCGCTGCATGGGCAAAACCATTCATCAACCCAGCCTGCTGCTCGCCACCATCAATCGTGAACTGTGTGAAACGGCCATCAATGGCATGTTTGTCACCATGGCCTGCGGCTTGCTTGATCCCGCCAGCGGTGAAGTACACCTGTCCAATGCAGGCCATGAGCCCCCATTGATCCATGCACAGGATGGAACATTCACCGAGGTACCGGCCAGCTCCCCGCCACTGGGCATTTTGCCACTGGAGGCGGGTGAGGCAGGCATAACAGATGAAATATTCAACCTCGATGGTGGCACCCTGTATGTCTTCACGGACGGGGTGACCGAGGGCGACCTGGCTGATGGCGGCCGGCTGGAGGTGGAGGGTTTCAAGCAGATTATCAGGGAGCGTCAGCGCCTGCCTGCGACCGAACGCATTGATGCCGTGGTGACTGTGCTCAGGAATACCGGCCGCGCCCGCCATGACGATATCACGCTGGTCGCCGTACAACTTCCAACTACTTGATATATATAGGAAGTACGGGATAATGCTGCAGGCATGGTGACACGCTACACATTTCCGGCACGTGCGAATGCATTACCCGGTGCGCGCACCGCCACCCGCGAGGCCTGCGAAGCCTGTGGCTGCAGCGCCGAACTGACCCAGGACATGGTCATCGCGATCAGCGAGGCCTGTCAGAATATCGTCCGGCATGCATACAAGGATATGCCGGATGGTGAAGCAACACTGGAAATACGCTGCAAAGACGGCATAATCGAATTCTTCCTGGAGGATTCAGCACCCCCGGTTGATCAAGAAAAACTCAAGCCGAAATGGCCTGAAGAGGTAAAACCGGGTGGCCTTGG
>DAOVYA010000107.1 GCA_030635865.1 Gammaproteobacteria bacterium
ATGCAATACGTTCACGTCGATCTGTCAAACAATTTGATGCAAACCATAGCATGAGCGAGGAAAAGGTGAATGAGCTTCTGTCATTGGCCGTGCTTTCCCCTACGGCATTCAATATTCAGAACTGGCGTTTTGTTGTGGTAACTGACCGGGAGTTAAGAAAACAAATCAGGGAGGTGGCCTGGGACCAGGCGCAGGTGACAGATACTTCGTTATTCATTGTTCTATGTGCCGACCTGAAGGCATGGGAGAAGCAGCCTGGCCGCTACTGGATTAATGCCCCAAAAGATCTCCAGGAGTTTATGCTTCCGGCTATTGATGATTACTATCGAGGCAAAGACCAGGTTCAGAGAGATGAGGCAATGAGATCCTGTGGCATCGTCGCACAAACATTAATGCTTGCTGCAAAATCGATGGGATATGACTCATGCCCGATGGATGGGTTCGATTTCGAAAAAGTGGCTGAACTTATTCATCTCCCGGACGACCATGTGATTGCAATGTTTGTTGCTATTGGCAAGGGTACAAAAGAGGCATTGCCGCGAGCGGGTCAGCTGGACCTGGATGAAGTGATCATCGAAAACAGCTTTGCATAGAAACAATAATTAGAAAACATGTATTGACGCCCTGTACCGAGATCTTGATTCTCTTCCAATGAACGGTCTCATATCCTTCGTATCGGCCTTCGCCATCGGCTATGCCGTGCTCGCTGTTGCGCTGTTCTTCTACCAGCCCAACCTGCTCTACTTTCCCGACATACCCACCCGGGAGGTCGAGGCAACCCCAGGGGATGTCGGGCTGGACTTTGAGCCGCTCACCCTCACCACCCGTGACAACGAGCAACTGGACGCCTGGTTTGTCCCGGCAAATCAGGCGCGCGGCGTGGTGCTGTTCTGCCATGGTAATGCCGGCAACATCTCCCACCGGCTGGATTCAATCCGGCTGTTTCACGAGTTCGGCCTGTCCGTGCTGATCTTCGACTACCGCGGCTACGGGCAGAGTACCGGCAAGCCAACAGAGAAAGGTACTTACCGGGATGCCGATGCCGCCTGGGACTATCTTGTGGAACAGCGCGGGATTCCGCCGGAGCAGATCATCCTGTTTGGCCGCTCGCTCGGCGCCTCGATCACCGCCGACCTGGCGACCCGGCAGACCGCCGCCGGAGTGATCCTGGAATCCGCCTTTACCTCGGTTCCCGATGTCGCGGCCCAGCTCTACGCCTGGCTGCCGGTCCGCTGGCTCAGCCGCTACCAATACGACACCCGGAAGAAACTGGCGAACATCCATAGCCCCGTGTTAATCGTTCACAGCCGGGATGACGAAATCATTCCATACTCCAATGGCGAGCGCCTGTTCGAGGCGGCCAATGAACCGAAGCAGTTCCTGGAGCTGCGCGGCGGGCACAATGACGGGTTCATGGTTAGCGGGAAGGAGTATACCCAGGGGCTGGATAGCTTTATCGGCGATGTATTGGGTGAGTAATGGTGTTAGCCTGATATCAGGTGTCATGCGCCTTTGCAAAGTTTGCTATTATTTTAGGCCGCATGATCCCTGCTTCTGAGCGCCATTATTAATGGGGGGGGTTACCCTTTGTCGTACTTTCCTTGCCGGGCGAATCCTCACTGTCCTTCGGCAGCAGTTGTTCCAGTGTGAGCTTGCCCGTCTTAACCTTATGGCTATAGTAACGAAACACCGCATAAAGCACCGCCAGCGCGGTACTCTCCGCCGCAATCAGTAACGGCAGTGTAAATGTCTGATTCACGTCAAACCGCGTGGTTCCCTCATACGAGAAATAGAATCCCCACACCGCAATAAATATCACGATGATGATAGCATCGACGATTCTGATCCTGCTCATAGGGCCCCTCTTGTATTGTCCTGTATATTCTAACGCTCGCAATAGATGGTTGGCAAAGATCCTCGGGCGGCTCGTTATCGGCCGCTGCTTTTATCTGAAACCAGGAACCTCTTTAATTATTTTAAATATGAATAGTCACCCATAAAAAACGGCCCTTCCGGACCGTTTTCTTTTAAACAGTTTTTTCTGCTTATGCCTGCATCGTTTTCTTCAGCTTGCCGATGGCATTTTTTTCAAGTTGGCGGATACGTTCAGCCGAGACATCAAAGCGCGCTGCAAGCTCATGCAGGGTGCTCTTTTCATCGGTCAGCCAGCGTTCTTCGAGGATAATCCGGCTGCGTTCATCCAATGTCTTGAGTGCATCGATCAGGCTGCTGGTGTTGGTCGCATTCCAGTCGTGCTGCTCAACGGACAGTGCCGGGTCATTCGACTCATCCGTCAGGTAGGCCGCCGGTGCGAAGTGGTGTGAGTCTTCATCGTCATCGGTAGCGCTCAGGTCATAGCCGATGTCATGACCACTGAGACGTGATTCCATTTCAAGGACAACTTCCGGTTTCACGCCGAGGTCTTCGGCGATGCCATTGACCTCTTCCTGGTTCATCCAGCCAAGGCGTTTCTTCCTGCTGCGCAGGTTGAAGAACAGTTTGCGTTGCGCCTTGGTGGTGGCGACTTTCACAATGCGCCAGTTGCGCAGGATGAATTCGTGCATTTCGGCACGCACCCAGTGCACGGCATAGGACACCAGGCGTACGCCTGCGTCCGGGTCGAAGCGTTTGACTGCCTTCATCAGGCCGATGTTGCCTTCCTGGATCAGGTCGGCAAGGGCCAGGCCGTAACCGTTGTAACCACGCGCGATGCGTACTACGAAGCGCAGGTGTGACATCACCAGCTGGGCAGCCGCATCGAGGTCATTTTCGGTACGCAGGCGCAGGGCCAGTGCGTGTTCTTCCTCGGCGCTGAGTACCGGGATGCTGAAGGCCGCCCGGATATACTGGTCCAGGTTGCCGGTCGGCAGCGGCACTGCAAGCGCCTGATTTTTAAGTATTATGTCAGTAGTCATTGGGTATCCCTGATTGCAGTTGCTATCAATATTAGCACTCATGCCATAGGAGTGCCAATTTACTGGAAAGTTCCAGGAAATCGGCAGTTTGGGGAATTTTCTTGAGCTGCCAGGGCCCATATTTACCGTAGGACCCACGGCCCGCGGGGAATGGCAGATCCCTCTCCGAGCGGGGATCAAGGATATTCCCCGCGGGCCGCGGGTCCTGCATCGGGCGCGAAAACATGAGTCAGACCCCGGTTTTTCACATCGGGCGGAGTGATTACCGTGGCTGGATGTCGTTGAGGTGGCGCCCGACTGCCAGCCAGGAGCCGAGCAGCCCGAGCAGTATCCCGGCGCTGAGCAGTAGATAGAGGAGCTGAAACGGCAGGGTCTGCAAACTGAAGCCACTTTGATAGAGGCCGGCCAGTTTCGCAACCGGGGCAGAGAGGAACAGGAAGCCACCCTCGACCAGCAGCCAGGCAAAAACCGCACCCAGCGCACCGTACCAGATGCCGCTGTAGAGGAACGGGCGGCGCACGAAGCCGTTGGTGGCACCGATCAGCTTGGTGACCACGATTTCATCGTGACGATTCTGGATTTCCAGCCGGATGGTATTGCCGATCACCAGTAATACGGCCAGCGCCAGCAGTGAGCTGATGACCAGCACTCCGCGCCGCGCGATATCGAGCATGGCGGTGAGCCGCTGTACCCATTGCAGGTCGAGTTGCGCGAATTCGGTTTCAGGCAGTTTGCTGAATTTGTCGCGCAGGGCCCCGGCGGTCTCGGGCAGGGCATGCGCGGCGACCGGCTGGATAACCAGAACGGTCGGCAGTGGATTTCTTTCGAGTGTTTCGAGGACATCGGCAAAGCCCGAGTGCTGGCTGAATTCATCAAGCGCCTGTGCCGGCGTAATGAGTTCTGCACTGCCAATTTCCGGCCAGCCCTGCACGGTTTTCAACAGGCGGGTGGCGGTTTCTGGTGTTACCGTGTCTTTCAGAAAGATGGACAGGGAAGCCTGGTCATCCCAGGAACCACTTAGCCGGTCGACGTTGTCCAGTAGCAGGTAGAGGGTGGACGGCATGGCCAGTGCGATGCCTATGACAGCTGCGGTCATGATCGAGGACAGGCGGTTGTGGCCCATGCGCTCGAGGCTGTCGCGTGCAACGCTGGCATGGCGATGCAGCCAGATTCCGGGGGACAACAGGCGGCGCAGCCTGTTGCGCCAGTGATATTGCGAGTGCCGCTGGTTCTTGCGGGGCCGTTTCATGCGGTATTGGCGCCCGCAAACGCCAGGCGGCCATGGTCCAGTGTCAGGATCGGATAGTCGAGTTCCTCTATGAGTGTAATGTCATGACTGGCGACCATCACGCTGACGCCCACGTCGTTAAATTGTGTAAACAGTGCCATGATTTCGCGTGACAGATCAGGGTCGAGGTTGCCGGTGGGTTCGTCGGCAAGCAACAGCATGGGCTTGTTGACGACTGCGCGTGCGATGCCAACGCGTTGCTGTTCACCGCCGGAGAGCGTGATGGGCAGGAGTTTTTCCTTGCTTAACAGGCCAACCTTGTCCAGGGCCGCGCGTACCCTGCGGCCGATTTCCTGGTGCCGGTAGCCGGAGATAACAAGTGGCAGGGCGACATTATCGAATACCGTTCTATCGAACAGCAGGTTATGGTCCTGAAAAATGAAGCCGATCTTGCGGCGCACGTAGGGAATGCGGCGTGCGCTGATATTTGTAACATTTTTTCCATCGACAAACAGTTGGCCACGCGTGGTGCGTTCAATCAGGGCGATCAGTTTTAACAGCGTGCTTTTGCCGGCGCCGGAATGTCCGGTCAGGAATGCCATTGCACCTTCATGCAGGTGGAAGCTGACATTGCTGAGCGCTTCGAATCCACCGGGGTAGCGTTTGCTGATGTTATCGAAGCGGATCATTGATTATCAATCAGTTCCTGTTCAGAAAGACGAATTCTCGCGCAAAGACGCAAAGGCGCCAAGAAAAAAATAAAATCATTTTCTATTAGAGTTTTTATAGTTAAGAGCACTCAATCGATACTACTGTCTTTTCCGCAGGAATGACGACTTTGGTTTTGATCTTCTTGGCGCCTTTGCGTCTTTGCGCGAGAAATTACATCGCTTATGGATCGATGCTAATTAACTTCATCAGGGTTACCTTATTCCTTTATTTCTCAAACAATGCATCCACAAACTCCTTTGCATTGAACTCGCGCAGGTTCTCGATGCCTTCGCCGACACCGATAAAGCGCAGCGGGATATTCATTTTCCGGGCAATGGCAAATACGATTCCGCCCTTGGCCGTGCCGTCCAGCTTGGTCAGGGTAATGCCGGTGAGACCAACGGCGCTATGAAATTCCTGCGCCTGGTTCAATGCGTTCTGGCCGGTACCGGCATCGACCACCAGCATGACTTCGTGCGGGACCTGTGCATCGAGCTTGCCCATGACACGCTTGATTTTTTTCAGTTCCTCCATAAGGTTGGACTGGGTATGCAGCCTCCCCGCGGTATCGGCGATCAGTACATCCATGCCGCGCGCGCGGGCCGATTGCAGGGCATCAAAGATAACCGAGGCCGCGTCGGCGCCCTGTTGCTGGGCAATCACGGGTATGTCGTTACGTTTCCCCCATGTTTGCAGCTGTTCGACGGCGGCAGCACGAAAGGTATCGCCGGCCGCAAGCATCACCTTTTTGCCATCCTGCTGGAAGCGGTGTGCAAGTTTGCCGATGGTCGTGGTTTTCCCGGCACCGTTGATGCCGACCATCAGGATGACAAAGAGACTGGTGTTTTCGGCTGGTCTGAGGGGCTGTGAAACCGGTTCAAGGATGGTTTGCATGTGATCATGCAGTGCGGCCATCAGTGCTTCTGCATCACCCAGTTCCTTGCGGGCTACCTGCTGCGTCAGTTTGTCGATAATTTCACGGGTTGCTTCCACGCCGACATCGGCCATCAGCAGCATGGTCTCGATTTCCTCCAGCAACGCATCATCTATGGACTTGCTGCCAAGGACCAGGTCG
>DAOVYA010000073.1 GCA_030635865.1 Gammaproteobacteria bacterium
ACTTTATTTGCACAGGCAACCAGCACAGGTGCCCTGCTGCGACACTATGGCCTGAATAAGAACTGACCCAAGTGAACAACACGGGGCGGGGAAATATTCGAGGCCGTCAATGAAACAGCCCCAAGAAGTACAGCCTGCTAGCTGGCCGAGATAATGGGCACCATAATAACCGACACCAGGATTGCCGCTGTGCAAACCATCAGCGACAGCTTTAACCGGCAGGGAATTCTGTGTGTGCAGCGCTTTGTTCTTTCAAAAATAGACATTGTTATCATCCTTATCTTTAATTTACCGGTAATGCCCGGTACCCGTGTAACCGGGTGATTCTGCAGGGACGCCGACTATCAAATGGTCATCAAATACAGGGGTGCGTATACTAGGGCAGTGTAGCTTCCTGTTACCAATAGATTTTATTTACAGCGGAATAAAATCCCCGATCATTCAGCCATGTGGACGCTGGAACAGGCAGACATTGCTGTTGGATTGGGACGCCGTGGATATCGATTTTCTATTTCAAAACAATAAATTATATAATTTTAGCCTGCGTTTTCTCGCTCCATCCACAAAACTGTGACAACTATCCCGGTTTGGCCGGGGGCATTGGGTAATACTGGATCTCAACCCGGGCAGCCCCATGTTCCGGGCGGTAGTCAATGAGGGAATCGCAGGGGTCGGATTCACGAATTGTTGCATTGCACACAGTCTCCCTGACGCAGTGATCTGTCGAATCCGGCCCCTGTTCTTACTTCAGGGCTCGTATTGCATCCAGCAGGGCCTTGTCATCCCATTCGCGGCTGCCAATTGCCCGGTAGGCAAACGTTCCATCGGGTGCGACAACATAGGTCGTTGGCAAGCCCTTTACCGGCCCCTCTGCAATCACCTCTCCCGTCTGGTCCATCAGGATTGGAAAATCCGCCGGGTAATCCGCGGTAAAAATAAAGATGGTGTCGTCATCTTCGCCCATGTTGATGGCGAGTATTGCAATGCCATCCTGTTCAAGCAGATGCCATGCCCGGTTCATGGAGGGAATTTCCTCGCGACACGGCGGGCACCAGGTGGTCCAGAAATTAATGATGACCGGTTTGCCGCGGTAATCAGACAAGCGATGTGTCTTGCCCTCGGTATCCTGCAAAATAAATTCCGGCGCCATGATACCCCCTGGAATTGGCGTCAGCGTCTGTTCCGCCTGAACCATGCCGGCCAGTGCAGCCAGTAATACAATAAAGCCCTGTAGTCCCTTCACCACGATTATTTCAGCCTGTCCACATCCGGTGCGCAGACTATGTTTCTGATTTCCCCGGAACGGGACTTGCCATCCTCCTGCCAGGTCACTGTAAGATCAAAAACCGAACCTGGCGGTATCCCGTAGGTCGTTAAACCCCAGTTATAGTCGCCCGGCAGGTATTCCTGCTGTGTCGGGAACATGCCCCAGCGTATAACCAGTTTTGCTGCCGGGCTGGCATCCTCGTCCGACCAGGAAGCCAGCCACTGCTCTTTCAACTTGATGCCGCTGACCTTGTCCTTGTGCTGCATACGCCATTGCCCCAGGTCAATCGACACGGCCTGCCCGCTGCCTGATTTTCCACTATTGCGGATAATCGTCTGGAACATACAACTCAGCGCCAGACCCTCAATTACTTCCCGGGAGAATTCATGTTTCATAAACAAGGCACGCGTCTGGTCCGGCAGACGCTGCACCAGCTCAATCTCTATGTCACCTTCCATGAAGTGCCATTTTTCAAGCCCGTTCTCCTCGTTAACACTGTGAAGCACCTGCGCACTGGCACTACTCGCGGCAAGTGCAGCCAGAATACCCGTCAGGACTGTTATTTTGGAGATGCAAGACATGACAGAACCCTGTTAATACGTAATTGTAACCAGGCTACGGGTATATTAAGGAATCTCTGATTAATTAACGAAACTCCGTCATTGCGAGCGTAGCGCGGCAATCTCATACTATGGAATCGGTAACATGGAGATTGCCACGTCACTACGTTCCTCGCAATGACGAATAAATCAGAGGTTCCTTAACGATATTGCTGTCCCGTTACCTGTCCGCAGGCGATGGGCTCTTTTCGAACCCGCGCAGTTTCGGGAAGAACTCGCGATATTGCTCCATGTTGCTCTCACAATCCAGGCATTCCACCATCACCTCGATCTGCTGCACGACTGATCCCTGTGTTGCAATTGAGCGGCCCAGGCCGCTGTGACTTTTGTTACTTGAAGTATTAACCCCCCCAAGGCTGATCCAGCCACCGAGCTTGCCACGCACAACCGTCCCGGTACTTTGCGTTCTGATGACACCCCGATGCATGCCAGGCCGGTCATCGCGTTGCTGGATTTCCAGGGTCACATACTCACCACTTAAGCGTGGCACCACGTAAAACCCGCTGCTCGTGTCGTGCAATTGTGTTACGCGTCGCTCATGTGGCTGTCCGTTCATGTAGTAACGTTCAACCCCTTGAACCGGGATGCGCGAACCACTGGCAATAAAGGCCGGCCGGCCTTCCAAAGCCTGCACCCGTTGCCCGGTCGTCCGCGTACGCTGGTCACTCGAGTCGTGAATGCGCACACGGGCACGCGTCTTATCAACAACATGTCCCGGGGAATTAATACTGATCTGCCCGTCACCGGCCTTGATGTCGGCACTGGCAGAATAACCGGACGAACTGCGCACCATATCACCCTGCTTGCTGACTGTTATCAGCAGACGTTTTGGCGGACGGTCAATCTCGAGCAACAGTTTCCTGATTTCAAGGACGTGCTCCGGTGTAGCCTTGAGCACCAGGCTGCTCCCCATACCGGTTGCAGTTTCACCTGGCCCAATCAAAGACTTGATGACCGGCAGGACTTCTTCCAGCGGACGTGATTTCAGCTGGATAACCTCGATGGGATAATCCGCCGTGACTACCTGGCTGTTTAACAGGAACACCAGCGGAATAGTTCTTATAAACAGCGACAATAGTTTCATCTGTAGCAGCTTAACCTGGTTTGCCGGAACGTTGACTTCTCACGAGCGTTTGATTTTTGATACTGGAGTTTTTCAACAGAATAGACCATATACGGTCATTGGATTGTCCTCGTAACGCGAGCTGACCACCTATGGATAAATCTCGGCCCATCCCAAATTACTTACGAAATTCAGGGTGCTGGAATCAGGCCCAGGACCACGCGTTGTAGCAATACAAGATCGCCGGCATCGATTGTGGCATTGTAGTTGAGATCTCCCAGCAACAGCTCACCCGGAGAGGCTGCTATTTGCCCTGTTACCAGTTGAGTCATTATAAGGACATCTGCTGCATTGAGCAGGCCATCCGGCGCTCCACGCGGTGCGAGATCACCAGGGTTATTAGCGAATAACGGGTCCGTACCGTAGGTATTCACCTCGTCACCGTCAGACAGTCCATCACCATCGGTATCGGCGAGCGTGGGGTCTGTACCGTAGGCATTCACTTCATCACCATCAGTTAGTCCGTCACCGTCTGTATCGGCCAATAGCGGATCCGTGCCATACGTCCGGTCTTCATCATAGTCAGACAGAGTGTCGTTATCGGTATCACTGTCCAGTGCATCTGTACCCAGCAGGCATTCCTCGAAATCAGTCAGCCCGTCTCCATCTGTATCGATGACGCTAGCATTATCAACTGTTGGACAGCTGTCACAGGCATCCCCGATGCCATCACTGTCGCTGTCCAGCTGAGCGGGATTAGCCGTGCTGACACAGTTATCACAGGCATCCCCGACGCCATCACTGTCCGTGTCCAGCTGGGTTGGATTGGCTGTGCTAACACAGTTATCACAGGCATCACCGATGCCATCCCCATCCGTATCTTCCTGGCCAGGATTAGCAGTCAACAGGCAGTTATCCACATCATCACAGATACCATCACCATCCGCATCATCGCAGACCAGCAGCAACAGGGGCTCCTGTATGCCATCGGGATCATCAACACATTGCCCGGTAGGACTGTTCGCACAGGGTGTAATATCACCGCCAGCCAACAAGGCCGTCTTGACAGTGGCCGGACTGGCACCGGGATTCTGCACCAGATAAAGGGCTGCTGCTCCTGCTACGTGGGGCGCCGCCATGCTGGTGCCACTTTTATTACCAAGGCCTCCGCCCGGAATAGTAGAGCGAATACTTACCCCCGGCGCCATGATGTCGACTCCCGACCCATAGTTACTGAAACCGGCAAAGGTATCGTCCTGCGCACTACCCGAGACACCATCTGGCTTTCCGTCATAGTCTTCAAAAGCCGATACAGTTATCGCGTTCGGATTACCAGCCGGGAAGACCAGTGAAACGTCCTGCCTGCTATTGCCCGCCGCCAGGCTAAAGACTACACCTGCATTTACGGCATTATTGATTGCCGTATCCAGTGACGCAAATGCACCATCTCCTGTCAGGCTCATATTAGCCACTTCAATCTCATCAGCATGCTGTGTCACATAGTCAACACCAGCGAGAATCTGGGACCCAGCCCCACTACCGTCATCCTCCAGCACCTTGACTGCCCAGAGTCGGGCGCCGGGTGCAACACCGACGACACCCGAGATATTATCAATGGCGGCAGCAGTCCCGGCGACATGGGTACCATGGCTGTTTCCATCAGGGACAGTTGTACTTTTACAGTTGGCATTAAAAGGCCCCTGTGTCTGGCAATAGACGTACATGAAAACATTCAGATCCGGGTGATTAAGATCGATGCCGGTATCCAGAATGGCGATGTCAACATCCATCATGTCATTGACCCCATCAATATTTGCAGCAGGATCAAGGTCGGCGTTAATACGATCTACACCCCTTGGAAGGGTTTGCGCATTAATACTGACAATGACATCAGGCTCGATATAGGCAACCCGGGGATCTGCAGCGAGCTTGTCCCGGATCTGATCCGGCATTTTCACGGCCATGCCACGCAGGGCGTAGCGGTAACGAAAACCCACAGATATACTCTTGAAGCGGCCCCTGAAATCATCGGCCGCCACATCCGTATCCACATCATCATTGAATACGACGATATAGCTTGACGGGATGACGCGCGGTAATCCTGCGGGAGGTGCTGCATACAGCCAATGACTGAACAGCAGCAGTAGAAATATGGCACTGACAGAGAGCACGGAACCGGCTAGCCCCGTTATTCTTGTTATTGTTTTTCGCACTAAAGATTCCAGGCTCATACCAGGTATCGTGTTTATTGTTATGAACACCCGTGCATACTGGCGCCGGGTGTTACCTTGTCTTTATAAATATACACTTTTTAGCGCTGCCAGACATCACATTACTGATGTTACGGATTACGAAGGTATTAAATATATTCACCTATACTATTCAACAACTTAGAATGGAAAGAACGCACAGCTCAGGCACTGTTTGGCAGATTCGACCTTACTTTCAACTTTTTCATGGCCGCACCAGCGGCAGCGTGATTTACCATCGGGGCCCACTATCGTTGCGCTCATATATCTACTCCTTGTATCAAAATTACGGGATGGTTACTCAGCCGAGAAGAAACTTTAGGCGTTCATCGGTTTTTGATGGGATGATTTCAAGAATTTCCGCGCTTACAACATTTTCCGCTACAAACGGATCATCGGTCACCCTGCTTTGAAGACCTGACAGCGACGTATTATGTGCTACGATCCCACCACCCAAATTAGGCTGAAGACTGCCGACCAACAAAAATACGCCATCATCAAAACCGCGTTTGATCCATTCTTTGTGGCTTTCCATGAATTTGCCAGCCTGGTCTTTGTTGTTGGAAAACTTAAGTAGTACGATAAACATCTAATTTTTTTTCTCCTATCAACCTGGTTGGACGAGTAAATTTAACTTCTACAGTTCGAACTACGAGCCCTAACGACCCAGCTCACCGGCCGCTAAAAACATAGCGACGATAGGAGCGACGCTTTTAGCGGTCAGGTGCAGCGCCTTGTTAGCGGTAGTTGATGATGCTCTCAATTAATGTTTCCTTTTCCTTTCTTCTTGTTGTGTCAGGATCCTCCATTGATTCTACCGCTTCAATCGAAGAAATATACGAACCTGGAAACTCTAAATACTGCGCCCCCAGGATAACCAATATTTTATACCAGTGATATGGCTTGAGGTTATCAACAATATGAGATTGCTGTGCAAGATATGTAAAACAGGTATATTCATTTCCATTATGTTTTAGCATGATTTGATTATCTATGTATCCGTATCCTTTTCCTTCAAATCTATCTAACTCATTCTTATGCTCAGGCTTTAATTTATATATTGCCCCATAGATGAGGTCTGTTTCGGCATCTGAATTGAACATGTTGCATTTACTAGAACCATCATTGCTCTTTTTATGAAAGTTAAGCTTATGATTGGAATGTTCGGCTACACCTACCAATTCAGCTGAAGGTACTCGTTCCATCAATCTCATAGGATGGAGGTTTGAGCCATATGCAAAATAGCAAATCATGTTTATCAATTCTTTACACCGCTAACGTTAAAGCTCAGCGGCAGCCAAAAGAGGGGCGTATTTTTGCTTTGCAAAAATCGCTACTCTTTTGGATGTCCGATGCAGCGCCTTGTTGGGCGTTTTCTGTCAGTCTCAATTTAAAAATGCCACCACTTCAAGGATTTCTGCTTCAACATAGGTTTTGCCATCTAAAGCTTGATTGTGCTCCATCCATAGCTGCTCTAAGTCCTGACGCAGATCCATTTTTCCGGTCTCATCAAGAATATTGAGTGCGCGATTGGTGGGGCCAAAATATTGTGCATAGAACTCAACTACTTCTGATGGCGGGAACGAATATGCGAACGGGTACATTCGTCTTGTGAGTTGCAGTTTGGCGACACCTACTTTTAGACGCTCGCGAACTATTTTCTCTTTGCCCCAAAGAAGTGGTGATTGCATCAGCGGAGAGGGTGGAACATGTTTGGCGGTTGTGTTGAACATCCGTCCGATAAAGC
>DAOVYA010000288.1 GCA_030635865.1 Gammaproteobacteria bacterium
ACGTCCGGACACATGGAGGAGATGGAAGCGGGGGCGTATTACAGCTGGAGCTGGCGGCAACTGACCGAGGCCCTGGATGATGATCAATTGCGTGACTGGGTGGCTGCGCGCTATGGTGTCAGTGAACGGGGTAATGCGCTCGACGATCCCCTCGGAGAAATGGCGGGCAAGAATGTTCTTTATGCGGCATTGGATGCAAAAGAGTTGGCGAGAGAATTTAAAGTCGATCTCATTACCGTCAACCAGCGTAATACGCGCGTTGATGAATTACTGTTGAAGGCGCGCTCGCAACGCCCGCCCGTACCCATTGATGACAAGGTGGTCACCGTCTGGAATGGTTACATGGTCACCACGCTGGCGCTGGCCGGACGCTTGCTGGACGAGCCGCGTTATATCGAGGCAGCAGAAAAGACCGCCGGTTTTCTGCTTGATGTGCTCTATGCAGCAGATAGCGGCGTGTTATTCCGTGACTGGCGCAGCGGGGTGCGCGGAGTTCCCGGGTTCAGTGAAGATTATGCGGCCACGGCCGAGGGTTTGCTGGCGTTGTACAAGGTTACTACCGACAAGCACTGGCTGGTAAAGGCACAGGACCTGGTCGATAAACTGATTGCAGACTACTGGGATGAATCGGCGGGTGGTTTTTTTCGCAGTCCTGCGGACACTCAATTATGGGTGCGTGAGAAGCAGGCCAGTGATGGCGCAACCCTGTCGGTTAATGGCATAGCCGTGCATGTCCTGTATGAACTGGCAAGACTCACCGGTAAAAAGAACTACCGTGACAAGGCCTGGAAAACAGCTGCCTGGGCCGGTGCGCAACTGGCGGATTCGTCTGCCTCCATGCCGTATACCCTGATTGTCTGGCCACTACTGGTAGATGCTACTGACAAAAAGTGAACTTACATTGCAGGACCGGCGCTCCGCCGGGAACGGTAAGCATTCCCCGCGGGGCACGGGTCCTACGGGGATCGGGGACAAATTAATGGGGTCGGTAATAAATGAGAATGATTTTGTTTTGACACCTGCATTTTTGATCTTTTTATTTTCCCGGTGGAAAGCTGTCTAATATTTGTTTCACTGCATTATTGATTTTCTGGGTCTGTTTTTCCGGTGTTGAGGCGGGGCTGACAATGGTTTCGGCAGTAGCGCGCCAAATCAGTTGTTTTGTCTTTGTGTCAACGAAATCCAGAATCAATGTACCCAGTTCATATTCATATACACTAACGCCGCCCGGTGCTGCATAACCGCCGGCATAACCATATCGCGCGGGATAACGGTAGCCATAACCTCCATAGTAGCTATTGGGGGCATAGGAATATCCCCAGCTATTGATATCTACCTTGTTTTCCTTGCCAAAATGTGTGGCAATCATAAAATCAGGATTTGTCGAACTTTGAGTAAAGCCCTTGCCGGCAAGGTTGTTTTCAACTGCAGTGACAAATCGCGCATGATTCAGTTCATCTACTTTCATGTCTTTCGGGGATGGTAACCAGTCGTAGGTTTTATATTTAGTAAAATCGACTTGCTGGTTGTAGTCATAATTGACTGATAAAGACGAGCATCCGGTTAACCAGAGTAAAATAATAGCGGTTGTAAATGCACTGTATAGTCTCATTGCTAACTCCCTGTTCTATATTCTACAGCCATTATAGTATGAATATGGATTCTACCGGCAATCGTAGAATCTGGCTATTTCAGCCAGGTTACGGGAATCGGGTGCAGACCACGTTTCTTTATCTGTGGGAATGTGGTCTTTCCTTCTTGCTCTATTGGTAAAAAACTTACCCGGTATTACGCATGCCGCTGGCGATTGCGTTGATGGAGCGCAGCAGGGGGTGCAGCCAGCGTTCGCGCTGCTCATCGGTCAGGGCGGTATTGCGATAGCGTGACAACAGCGTGATCTGGATATTGTTCAACGGGTCAAGGTATGGGTTGCGGCGATACAGCGATAGCCCGAGTGAAGGGTTGTCTTCCAGTAAATGGTGACTGCCGCTGATGTGGAGTACCTGGGTAACGGTGCGCCGGTATTCATCCCTGATCCTGGTAAAAATACGCTCTGCTGCATCGGCATTGCTGGCAAGGCGCGTGTATTCATGTGCGATGTTCATCTCGCCCTTGAACAGTGCCATCTGGATATTGCCGATCAGGGAGCGGAAGAACGGCCATTCCTGGTACATGGCCTGCAAGCGCGCGAGCCGTGCCGGGTCATCGCCACGCCAGTTCTCCAGTGCGCTGCCGAGTCCGTACCAGGCCGGCAGGGTATGGCGGGCCTGTGCCCAGCCAAACACCCAGGGAATTGCGCGAATGGAATCCTTGGAGCGGTCCTGTGACTTGCGGTGTGAGGGGCGTGAACCAATATTCAGCAGACCGATCTCGGTGACCGGGGTGACTTCGTAGAAGTAGTCAAACAGGCCCTCGGTGTGGTCAATCAGATCACGGGAGGTGTTTTCACCAAGGCCTGTGAGTTCATCCATGATACCCATGTAGTCACGCCGTTCATCTGCCTCTTTCGTGACAAGGGCGCGGCTTGCCTTCAGCAGTCCGCTGACGCCCACGGACAATTCAAACACGGCGGTTTCCGCATTACTGTACTTGTAACGCAGTACCTCACCCTGCTCGGTGAACTTGATCTGGCCGTGCACCGTGCCCGCCGGTTGTGAAAGGATTGCATCGTGTGTCGGACCGCCACCGCGACCGACGGTACCACCGCGGCCATGAAACAGGCGGACCTCTATATCATGCTTGTCGGTAATCGCGATGATCTCTTTCTGGGCGTTGTACAGGCTCCAGTTGGACGCAAGAATGCCGCCGTCCTTGCAGGAATCGGAATAGCCCAGCATGATTTCCTGGCACCTGCTGGCATCTTCAAGCAATGCCCGGTAGGTCTCATTGTCCAGCAATTGCGTCAGTACTTCTTCAACGTGGTCCAGGTCA
>DAOVYA010000159.1 GCA_030635865.1 Gammaproteobacteria bacterium
ATGGTCTTCAATATCGGGCAGCAGGCGCGAATGGCCACGGGCACGTACCTGCGCATTATCGTATTCGTGATGGTCCCCGTGCTCTACACTGCCGCCAAGCTGGGCCGCCATGGTTTGCATGCCGTAGCAGATGCCCAGTACCGGTATGCCCAGCTCGAACACGATAACCGGGGCCTGTGGCGAGGTATCGCCGGTGACCGTCTCCGGCCCGCCGGAGAGGATCACACCCCTGGGTGCAAAATCCCGGATCTCGGCCGGTTCAATATCATAGGGGAAAATTTCACAGTACACGCCGGTCTCGCGTACACGCCTTGCGATCAACTGGGTGTACTGCGAACCGAAATCCAGGATCAGGATCCGGTGTGCATGGATGTCGTTAGAAGATATCAAGATTATCTGTTCAGCTACAGGCGCGGGATGCGTCTGCCATCATTTCAATCCACCCGGTAATTCGGGGCTTCCTTGGTGATCGAAACATCATGTACGTGGCTTTCTTTCACACCGGCACCCGTTACGCGAATGAATTCCGGTTTGGTGCGCATCTCTTCAATACTGGCGCAACCGGTGTAACCCATACTGGCACGCACACCACCCATCAACTGGTGCAGGATGGTCAGCATCGTGCCCTTGTAGGGAACACGGCCCTCAATACCTTCAGGCACCAGCTTGTCCTGCTCGCCACCTTCCTGGAAATAGCGGTCACTGGAGCCCTGCTTCATCGCCCCCAGGGAACCCATTCCGCGATAGGCCTTGTAGGATCGGCCCTTGTAGAATTCCACCTCACCCGGCGCTTCTTCGGTACCGGCCAGCATGCCGCCGATCATGACGGAATAAGCACCGGCAGCAAGCGCCTTGGCGATATCGCCTGAATAACGGATACCGCCATCCGCGATCAACGGGATACCGTCTTTCCTGAGTTCTTCGGCAATATTCGCAACCGCGGTTATCTGCGGTACACCAATGCCTGCCACGATACGTGTTGTACAGATAGAGCCTGGGCCAATGCCGACCTTTACCGCGTCGGCGCCGGCATCAACCAGGGCACGCGCGGCAGCGGCCGTGGCGATATTACCGCCAATCACCTGTACATCCGGATAGTGTTTTTTCACCCAGCGCACCCGTTCAATCACGCCCTGCGAATGCCCGTGTGCCGTATCGACAACCACGACATCGACTTCCGCATTGATCACTGCCTCGATACGGGCCTCGCCCCCGGTTCCAACCGCTGCACCGACGCGCAGGCGACCGTGTGCATCCTTGCAGGCATTCGGAAAGTCCCTGGACTTCTGAATGTCCTTCACAGCAATCATGCCACGCAGCTTGAAATCATCATCGACAACCAACACACGCTCAATACGATATTTGTGCAACAGGGCGATCACTTCTTCCTTGCTGGCGCCTTCCCCGACTGTGACCAGCTTCTCCTTTGGCGTCATGACGCTGGAGACCGGGTTGTCCAGGTTGGTTTCAAAACGCCGGTCACGGCTGGTGACAAGCCCGACCAGGTCATCGCCATCGATGACCGGTACACCGGAGATATTATTGGCGCTGGTCAGTGCAATCACTTCGCGGATCGTGGCTTCTGGCGCGACTGTAATCGGATCCTTGATGACCCCGCTTTCAAATTTCTTGACCTTCTGGACCTCGGCGGCCTGCTGCCCGGGCGTCAGGTTTTTGTGAATGATGCCGATGCCGCCTTCCTGGGCCAGGGTGATGGCCAGCCGGGACTCGGTCACGGTATCCATGGCGGCCGACAGAAGGGGTATCTGCAGCTTGATATCGCGGGTTAACTGGCTGGTCAGGCTGACATCACGCGGCAAGACGGTGGAATGTGCCGGAAGCAGCAGGACATCATCGAAAGTAAGGGCTTCCTGCTTGATTTGCATGGGCAGTCGGGTTCCACTGGTTGAGAATGGCCGCCAATTATAGGGACTGCGGCTACTCCGGTAAACTAAAGGAGCCTGCCGAACTCAGGATAATCTACTGCGCTGACGGGAGAGCGGCCCAAATGTCCCCGATTTATCGTTGCGTAGGCCTACTATGCGCCTCAAAATCGTGATCATTTGTTCTCGCTCTCCCGTCATGCTCGCTACGATTACCTGAATCCGACAGGCTCCTGTAGCAACCATTTTTATCCGGATTCCGTGTATCCTTGCCCGGCATGACGAATTCAGCAACACAGACAGGCGGCGGTTCACCGGACCGGGACATCTACAGCGTGTCACGACTGAACCAAACGGCGCGTAAATTACTGGAACAGGGACTGCCCCGGATCTGGCTGGAAGGCGAACTCTCCAATATTGCCCGGCCCTCCTCCGGGCATCTGTACTTCACACTCAAGGATGACAAGGCACAGATACGCGGGGCCATGTTTCGCAGCCGTAACCAGTTACTGCGTTTTAAACTGGAGGAAGGCATGCAGGTCCTCGTGCGCGCAAAGATCAGCCTGTATGAGCCACGTGGTGATTACCAGCTGATTGCCGAGAACATGGAAGAAGCCGGTGACGGTGTTCTGCAACGGGCCTATGAAGCACTCAAACTGAAACTTGAAAAGGAAGGACTGTTTGAAACCGGTAACAAGCAGCCGTTACCCCCATTACCAAATCGAATCGGCGTCATCACCTCCCCCAGCGGGGCTGCCATCCGTGATGTCGTCAGCGTCCTGCAGCGTCGCTTCCCGGCAATCCCGATACTGATTTACCCGGTACCGGTACAGGGCAAGGATGCGGGTAGGGACATAGCCGCCATGATAAAGACCGCATCCCGACGTAACGAGTGTGATGTCCTGGTCCTGACGCGCGGTGGTGGTTCACTGGAAGACCTGTGGGCCTTTAATGAGGAAATTGTTGCACGTGCCATTTTTGACTGCAGCATTCCTCTGGTCAGTGCCGTAGGTCATGAAGTCGATTTCACCATAGCCGACTTTGTTTCGGACCGGCGCGCGCCTACACCGTCCGTGGCAGCCGAGCTGGTGAGTCCTGACCAGGATGAGTGGCTGGCCCAGATTAGCGCCTTGCAGACTCGCATCGGTCGCCATATCCAGCAGGATTTTATCGACAGGCGACAGCGCCTGGACTGGTTGAACAAACGCCTGCAACTGCGCCATCCCGGCCAGTACCTGCGCCAGCAGGTTCAGCGCCTCGACGAATTCGAACAACGAATCCGGCTTTCAATACAATCTAATTTCAGTAACTTACAGTCTTCTCTTCATGAAAAACTTGCACGCTTGAGACAGGCCACACCGGGCCACCGGATATCCCGTTATGGGCTGCAGCAACGCGGCCTGGTGCAACGCATGAACACATCCATGAGTACATTCTTACTGGGTCGAAAACGCCAGCTGGCCAGCGCCTGCCGGACACTGGATGCTGTCAGCCCGCTGGCAACGCTGGAACGTGGTTATGCGATCGTCACCCTGCCAGCCAGCAAGAAAATTATACGCAAGACATCTGACATCAAGGTAGGCGAACAAATCGAGACACGCCTGACCGATGGACGGCTTTTGTGTACGGTTGATAAAACACTGAAAACATAATTCCCCGTCTTTGCGAGGAACGCAGTGACGCGGCAATCTCATCAAGTCCGCTGCCAGCTTCATGAGATTGCCGCGCTTCGCCGCGCCCTGAAGGATGGCGCAGCCATCCTGAGGAAGTACTCCTGGGGTGCAATGACGAAGTTTTTTTATAAACCAGATTTTACCTGAGGAAAACATTGTCATGTTACGTCTGGTATTTATTGCCGCACTCTGCCTGCAACTATCAATGGTTTCTGCCGCACCGTTCGAGACAGAGCCGGTCCCCGGTGGCGTTGCAGTTATCGTGCTCCCTGACGACACAGACATTACAACACTGCGTTACAGGGACCGACGTATTCTTACAGTCGCATACAACAATCAAACGATAGCACTGATCGGTTTGTCGCTCTCAACGAAACCCGGCGCAGCCTGGCTCAAGGGAAAGAATATCTCCGGACAGTCCATGCGATTGCCATTCCAGGTAACCAGCAAATCCTACGAGGAACAACACATCACCATCAAGGACAAGCGCAAGGTCAACCCGGAAAAGCGCGATATGGTGCGCATTACACGTGAAAAGAAACAGATAAGCACCGCACTGCGAACCTGGTCTGCCCGTGACGAGGTATCCATCAATTTCATGAAACCGGTTGAGGGACCAACCAGTAGCCCGTTCGGATTGCGGCGTTTTTTCAATGAACAACCTCGCAACCCGCATAGCGGGCTGGATATCGCTGCACCTGAAGGCACGCCAATCAGGGCACCGGCCGCAGGCATCATCAGTGATACCGGTGATTTCTTCTTCAACGGCAATACAGTCTTTATTGACCACGGCCAGGGTCTCGTGACCATGTACTGCCATATGAGTGAAATTGACGTAAAACCCGACCAGACCGTCGTCGCGGGTGAGACCATCGGCAAGGTCGGCATGACTGGCCGGGTAACCGGACCACACCTGCACTGGGGCGTCAGCCTCAACAATGCACGCATCGACCCGGTGCTCTTCCTGCCAGGAGAAAACCGGGAAACCGGCCCCGCAGAAACGGTCAGCGAGAAATCACCATGAAATCACTGGATAGCTACGAGCTCACCGAACTGAAACACATTTATCGAACACTGCACGGGCAATTGCAGAAAGATTTCGAACTAATGGACTCAGAACTATTGCATGACCTGCAGACCTGGCTGCAGGCAAGAGCAGGGGATGAAGGCGTAGACGTCTCTGTCCATGCACAATGGGCGGCGTGGCTGAATAACGGGAAACCGGTGGGTTGCGACCAGGAAATCTCAGATTAACTATTAAATATCGTCATTGCGAGGAACGCAGTGACGCGGCAATCTC
>DAOVYA010000232.1 GCA_030635865.1 Gammaproteobacteria bacterium
CCAGCCCTTGGTGGAACCGCTCATATCGACCATAAACATAACGGCGATATCGCGTTCCAGCTTGTGCCTCTTGGTAAACAGACGGTCAGACATCTCCATACCCATCGTGGTATCGGCCCAGGCCTCGACCAGCGCATCGATATCGACATTGTCCCCGTAGGGCTGTTTCCTGAGCAGCTTGTCTTCGCCACGCAGCGCTTCAAAGGTACGCCGCAGGCTGGCCGCGAGTCCGCGGTATTTATTCAGCGTGTCAGCAACGAAGCTGTCATCACGCGCGTTTACATCCAGTTCTCTCAACACGGCCCAGTTCTTGCGATAGTTCTGACGTTCATAGTCCCATTCGTTATACAAAAACGCACCTTCCTCATGGTAGGTGCCTTTCCACACGTCCTCGGCATTGCGCTCGCCGATATCATCTGCAAGGTAGGCGCCATCACCGGCGGCATACAGGTAGTCCTCGGGAATGTCGCCCAGATCCTGGAAGATCGAGGCCATGGTGCCCTTGACGTTATCGGGCGGCGCGATTGGTTTGCCGTCCAGTTCCATTTCATAAACGAAACCATCCGGGTTTTCGCCGGACTCCACCTTGCGCAGTTCAAACGGCAGACGGTGCTCACCCTCTTCCGTGTCCATTTCGGTTTCCGGATCAACATCGTTATCAGACTCATTGTTTGCATCCTGCAAATCCTTCTCAAGCCGCAGCAGGTGCAGACGAAACATTTGCCTGTCAGATTCAATGCGCGCACTGCGCACCTTCTGCACCGCATCCGGTTTCATTGCACCCTGGTAAATCGTAGCAGGGGGTAACGGTGCATCAATGACGCTGGCCAATAATTCAAGCGTGTCATCCACGCCGGCTGCCGTATCAGACAGGCGTTCTGCGGCACGCTGCCAGGCGGTATCCGGTTCTGTCCCGGTTGCCGCCCGGAAACGTACAATAAAACGGTACACGCCCGGCAGGCTGTTTTTTATCTGCGCATCCAGGCGCAGGGTTTCCAGCGCATGAAAGCAGGCCAGCACCTTGTCCGGGTCCCCGTAGCCTTCCAGCACCCGCATCGACGGCATCCGCCATGTGCCGTACCAGGTCTGGGCCCACTGGTGTACGACCATGACCTTGTAGAGCTGAAAATTGTCGTCACGCTCTTCAAACAGACCAACGGTTGCAGGCAAGAACACGGTCTCCGTGTCGGTCCAGGCGTGCTCACCACATTCGATCTTGAGTCGCCGGCCACCCAGGCCATGCACAAAGGCCTCCAGCACATTGACGACATCATCAAATGCCACCCCGGTGGAACGTGCCTTGTGCTCACGCGCAAAATTCCCGGCATCCTTGAACGCAACAACCGCGGCATGCAGACCACGCGTGTCATAGATATCCATGCAGGCGAGCAACCAGGCCTCGACGCCTTCAGTATCCATGAGCCGCAGGGCATTGCTGACATAGGTCACATAATTGAGCGCCATCCCGGAGCTGGTACGCGCAACGATATTGACCTGGCGCAGGACAAAATCCTGTTGTTCACGGCTAACCTCCGCCAGCATCCTCGCGGGCTCTTCTGCAGCACCGAGGGAGATCATGTGCACGTCGAGACGCTCCTCAAGCTGTGCTGCCGTCAGCGGCACATCGCCGGTTTGCAAAAACCCGGTCTCGTCATACCAGCGTGCGGCAATACCCGCAGGCAACACACGGCCATCCCGCGTCTTCACACCCAGGCACAAGGGGTCAACCGTGCATCCCGGCAACACTTCACGCAGAAGTTTTTCAAGCCCTTCCGCCCGCCAGGTAATCGCACCACTATCCGTTGACAGCCAGATACCCAGGCAATCATCGCTTTTCAACTTGGGTAAATACCTGACCAGCTTTGCCATATCGACCTCGCGGTCCCACATCTGTCCTTTCGGACCATGACCGACCGGCGGGACCGGCAGCACGATCACGTCGAAGCGCTGCTGGCGACGCAGCAGGCCCTCGACATAATCCATGACATCCTCGTGCACATACTCGACCTGCTGTTCACCTGCGAGCTTGCGCGCAAGCTCCAGCATGGCAACACTGGAATCCACATGCACCACAGAAGCACCAGCCTGCACGGCCTGCGCCGTGACGTAACCATTGCCCGCAAACAGGTTCAGCACACGGATATCTTCAATATCAAAACAACCCTCGATGCACTGACGAATCCACCCGGCGCATGGAAACTCCCGGCCACGCAGGCCTACACGCCCGCGCTCATCGAGACGGCAGAGCACGGACTGCCCCCCGACCATGACCGTCCATTCGCGTGACAAACCACTACGAGTCGGCTCCCAGTGGCCCCGCGTACCGACGTCATCCACGTAAATCCAGTCCGCAGACCAGTGCTTGCCGGCCGGCTCACCCCTGGCCAGCCGATCAGGATATTCAACAAGGTATTCGCCCCAGCGCTCCAGCTTGCGGCCATTACCGAAATCGATCAGTTCATAGTCACCAACCGGCGTGGCCACACAGGCATCGCGGGTATCAGCTCCGGAGACTGTGGGAAATTGAACCATGGCAAGACTTTAGCAGACGATTGATTTTCGCTCACCCCATCAGGGTATCCCGGACCCATTTACCAGCCGTTTGTCCGTATTCAAACAGCAGCAGACCGGAGAGGATTGCCGCGGTGCCGATGACAGCCTCGGTCTGCAATAACTCTCCATTTAGCATGTGACCCAGCACCCCAGGGCCAACACCGGTGTGATCAACGTAATCAGCGCGACACGGGTCGCTTCCACGTGGCGCAGCACATAGTAGTAGAGAGCAAATCCCAACACCGAGCCTATCAGGCCGAGATAGATGATCGACAGCATGGCCCTCTGTGGCACGATAGTCGGCAACGGCTCCCCGGTGAGGAGATACACACCAACAAGCAGGAACACGGTCACCATCAGCCCACCGATGGTGGTGGCCAACGCCGGGATATCTGCGCCAATGCGCTTGATTGCCACGGCACTGATTGAGTAGGCCGTCACGGAAAACACCATACCGGCAATACCCCAGGCGGCCTGCGGGCCCAGTTGCTGTGAGCCCAGCAACATGATTGCCAACCCGCCCAGCCCGAACAGCATGCCGGCGATACGGGCAGTGTTCAGTGCCTGCTCTGCCAGCCAGAAGGTCGCGATCAAGCCGGTCACGATGGGCGCGAGACCAAACAGTACTGACACCCAGCCCGACGGGATGAACTGTGAGGACCAGTACACGGAGGTCATGGCGAAAAACAGGCCCAGGCCGGCAGCCATGTAAGTACGACGTGCCTCGGCATGCCATGGCAGTCTGACACTGAACAGCCCGGCAACCATCAGGCCGACCATAACGCCCAGGATCATGCGACTGGTTATCCCGAACAGATAGCCGACCCCGTCGCCGCTCCACTGGATTGCAAGCGGCGTGGTGGACCAGATAAGAATGACGCAAATATAAGCTACGGGCACTGACACCTTCTCTACCTCCGTTTCCTGAAAAAATGCTGTTAATACGCCATGTATTGTTCTTAACACCCGTCACCGGGGCCCGGACTGCTGTACCCGTAAAACAAAAAAGGC
>DAOVYA010000135.1 GCA_030635865.1 Gammaproteobacteria bacterium
AGACGCAAAGACGCAAAGACGCAAAGAAAGAATTATTCTTTAAAGCCTCTGTATATTTTGTGAGTTATCGGTAGTTTTCTATCTTGTTGTTTGCATAGGAATAGGTGATAGGTGTGAGCAGCAGTTGAGATTCTGCTCTGTCTCCGGCATCCCTGTAGCCGTGTGGCAGGGGGTTTTTAGTTTTCTTGGCGTCTTTGCGCCTTTGCGCGAGATATTATTTTTTTAAAAAAACCAACTAGGGTTGGCCAGGCTCAAACACGCAAAACGTCTGCCCGGCGCCTTCCGGGCTATGCGCGTCATGATACAGCTGGACCAGCTGCATGCCACGCGCGGGGTTAAGCATTGGCCCACGCGTCAGTGTGTCGAAGGCATCGCCACCGAGTAACTGATACGCAATGGTTAAGTACAGCCGGTCAATCGCCCCGGTTGCGAGCAAGGTATGGAACACGGCAGGGCCAGCGATGGAGTAGACGCTTTGATAGTTCTGCTCTGCCAGTGCGGTGATCATCGCTCTGCCATCAACCTGTTTGCCTGGGCCTGCACGGAGGACTTCAATGTTGTTGTCCCTGAGCGTGGCAATGCGTTCCTCGTCGGCTTTTCCGCCGGTTATGACTATTACCTTGCGCTGTTTGTAAGGTTCCAGCGCTGCCAGCGGAATATCCAGGCTGGCACTCAAAATGGCAATGTCCGGTTGAGGGGACAGTCCCTGTTCGATACGCCATTTGCGAATGTCGGCATATTCTTCTTCATTGCCGACAGGCAGGTTGTCCTGTGCTTCACCCGTAACACTTTGTCTGAAAAACCGCCCGCTGGTGATCAGCACATCGGCCTGCCCGGCAAGTTCCTGGTAAAGGCGCCAGTCACGCCGGTTGGCTATTGCCCCGGGGACGGTATGGGTGTTGCGACCGGCAGCTGCAATCGCAATGCGGCCATCAAGTGAAGTGACGAAGTTGCTGAAGATGAAGGGTCTGCCGGGGCTGCCCCTGGTATGCAAGCGGTGATCCAGGTACAGGCCTTCCAGTGGCTGTTCACTGCCTGGGGCCGGGAAGAGTCGGGTAACGGGTGCTTGCATGTTTATTGTTTCCGGCGGGGCGCCGGTCCTGTGGCGGGTTTTAAGTTGGGGTTGAAGTGACTGTGCAGGGTAATTTTCCGGTATAAAAAAGGGGCCAACCGGCCCCTTTGTTTGTTGTTGTGACCGAACAATCAGGCTTCCGCGGCCTCGCTTAGCCCCGCTTTGCCCTGATAGTCCTCGATTGCGGCCTTGATGGCATCCTCCGCAAGCACTGAGCAGTGTATCTTTACCGGTGGCAGGGCCAGTTCTTCCGCAATATCAGTATTCTTGATTTGACGAGCTTCATCCAGTGATTTCCCCTTGACCCACTCGGTCAGCAGGGAGCTCGATGCGATTGCAGATCCGCAACCATAGGTTTTGAACCTGGCATCTTCTATGACTCCATCATTGCCGACCTTGATTTGCAGCCGCATGACATCACCACAAGCGGGCGCGCCTACCATGCCGGTACCGACCTGCTCGTCATCCTTGCTAAAAGATCCGACATTGCGAGGATGTTCGTAATGGTCGAGTACCTTTTCACTATAAGCCATCTTCAAGATTCTCCAAATTAGACAGTTATTGAAAAAATGCGACTAGGCAGCAGTTTTCCTGAAGCCTGAACCAAACAGTGCCGCCCCGGATTCATCAGTAGCTGATGTTGCTTCTTCCAGTGTGATGCTGTCGAGGTAGTCATAAATTCGGTTGCTCAGATTCAGCCACATCTGTACACCGGCAGTTACCTCGCCCTGTGTATGCGGCAACTCTTCGTGACGACTGACGTCATCGACCGTTGCCAGGATATTTGCAATCGTGATTTCACTTGCCGGACGTGCCAGGCAATAACCGCCGCCAGGCCCACGCATGCCTGTAACAATGCCGTGTTGACGCAGACGGGCAAACAGCTGTTCAAGATAAGATATCGATATGGACTGCTGTGCAGAAATGTCTGCCAGCGTCACGGGACCCTTATCGTGTTGCAGGGCCAGCTCCATCATCGCTGTGACGGCATGGCGACCCTTGGTAGATAATTTCATGGTCAACCTCAAGATGAATACGGTACTGTATTGCGTTCGCCGGTTATCCTGGTCCGTATTCCATAATCCAGTGACCCGGCGCCGGGAATATGCTCGGATTCCCGCTGACTCTATAAGTGTATGATAGTAATTGTTGAGTGTTTTAGTCAAGTATTTCGGCTGCTCAATACAGTGCTGATATTCTATAATATACATATAAAACAATTAGATACAATCTATCTACCCTTATGGAGATATGCTGGCGTGGCGGAATTTATAGCACCCGCCCAGCGTGCGACATGAGACACACCCGGTACAGGGGTGGAGCGGGTGTGGGTAAAAATATAGAGAAATTACATCAGGTTGACAGGACGGCTGCGCAAATACAGGGCGACAGCAGGCGGGTCTTTGTTACAATGGATTCTCCAGGTGAAGGGGTAGGCTGGTTTTTTTTGTGGGATACCGGTAAACCCTAATAAAATCAACAAGGCAGGAGCAGGATATGGGATCAGAATATCAGGGTATTGATCGCCGCGGTAGCTCGGTTGAAAAACTCGATGTACTTGTTTCCTCACGTACCGCAACCCTGGCATTGCTTGCGGAACTGGCAACCCGGCAACCGTTTCATCCTGAACCATCAATGGAGAAAGCCTTGCGGAAGTTCTGCGAGGCCTTGATCGATTATACGGCCAGTGCCCACTTTCAGCTCTACCGTTACCTGTCGGATAACCGGGAACGGCGTCGTACTGTGCTTACCATTGCCGACAGGTTATATCCGACGATCGTGGAAACCACAGATGTGATTCTGCGTTTCAATGACAAATACGAGTCGATGTCGTTCGATAATAGTGTGGAATTTCTTGCAGTCGACCTGTCCAATCTGGGCGAATGCCTGGCCGACCGGATTCAGTGCGAAGACCAGGTGATTAATGCGATGCGCGGTGGGCTGCACTAAACAACCCTGGAAGCAGGGCAGAATTGAAGCCGTCCTGGCGTATTCCATTTTCTGATAAGCCGGAGCAAGCAAGTTCATTGATTAATCCCGGAATCCTCGTCCCGGGTTCAGGTAAACACCACCAGTGCGCGGCTGCAGGTCAGTAGATACAGAGGAGAACTCCCGGATGGCAGTAAACGACGCTTTCCCGACGACCATCAACAGCCTGCTGGAAATCATGACCCGGTTACGGGACCCGGAGTCGGGTTGTCCATGGGACCAGGAGCAGGACTTTAAAAGCATTGCTCCCTATACAGTTGAAGAGGCCTATGAAGTGGCTGATGCCATTGAACGTGATGACAGGGTGAGTTTACAGGATGAGCTGGGTGACCTGTTGTTCCAGGTGGTATTTCACGCACAAATGGCGAGCGAGGCAGGCTGGTTTGATTTCCAGGATGTGGTTGCCGGGATTTGCAGGAAAATGACCCGGCGGCACCCGCATGTTTTCGCTGATGAAGTGGTTGAAGATGCTGAAGCACAAACGCGTGCGTGGGAAGCGCACAAGGAAAAAGAGCGCGGTGCTGATGCCAGTGCCCTTGATGGTGTACCGCTGGCCCTGCCGGCATTGACCAGGGCGTGCAAAATACAGAAACGGGCCTCGCGGGCGGGCTTTGACTGGCCGAGCATACATGGGGTCGCTGAAAAAGTTGAAGAGGAACTGGAAGAACTGCGCGAGGAAATCAATAACAAGTCAGCTGCCGGGAAGCTGGCAGATGAGTCCGGTGACTTGTTGTTCGCCTCCGTGAACCTGGTGAGGCATGCGGGGATCGACCCGGAATTTGCCTTGCACCAGGCCAACAGAAAATTTACGAGACGTTTTCACCAGGTTGAGGCGTTCTGCCAGGAGGCCGGTCAAAGCATCATGGAAACCGGCCTTGATACACTGGATTTGTACTGGGAGCAGGCCAAGCAATCAGAGCATCGGGACGCACCTTGAAGCAGGGAAACCTGTCTTGTGTATTGAAGGTAGTTCAGGTAAAAAGAAGATCAATATAACTTGTGGAACCTCTGATTTATGCGTCATTGCGACGACTGCATGGATGCAGGAGGTAGTGTAACGCATGGAGCAGTTACCGAGGAACGAAGTGACGTGGCAATCTCCAGGTTACTGACTCCATAGTATGAGATTGCCGCGCTGCGCCGCGCCCTGAAGGATGGTGCAACCATCCTGAGGAAGTACTCCTGGGGTGCAATGACGGAGTTTTGTTAAATAATCAGAGTTTCCTTGTATTTAATGTTTCACAGAGAGCCGCCCTATGGGAACTGAAAACAGAATCGAAGTCGAGAACCTGGTTGCCCATTATGGCGACCGCGCAATCCTGAAAGGGATTTCTACGGAAATCAGGGCCGGTGAGATCATGGTCATCATGGGTGGCAGTGGTTCCGGCAAGACCACGTTTATGCGCAATCTGCTGGGTTTGAATAAACCCACATCCGGCAGTATTCGTGTGTTTGGCAAGGACATTACAAAGATCAGCAGTAATGAGCTCTACAAGTTGCGTCGCAAGATGGGTGTTGCTTTCCAGGGTGGTGCCTTGCTGGGTTCCATGACGGTGGCGGAGAATGTTGAATTGCCTTTGCATGAACACACCAGCCTGGATGATCACACGATTCGCATTATGTCGCGCATGAAACTTGAAGTGGTTAATCTTGCCGGTTTCGAGGACCTGATGCCCTCTGAACTCTCCGGCGGTATGATGAAGCGTGCGGCACTGGCACGCTCTATTATTATGGATCCAAGTCTGTTGTTCTTTGATGAGCCGTCCGCGGGCCTTGACCCGGTTGTTTCAGCCGAGCTGGATGAACTGATCCTGCGCCTGAAGGGTGCCATGGATGTCAGCATTATCGTGGTGACCCACGAGCTCGAGAGCGCGTTCAAGATTGCCGACAGGATTACCGTGCTGGGAGGTGGACATATCCTCATGACCGGTACACCGGAGGAGGTACAGAACAGTGATAACCAGGACATCCAGGACATGCTGAATCGCAAGCCCCGGGATGAAGCGGTCAATGCGGAAGAGTACCTGGCAAGGCTTACTGCTGCCCGGGCTCATCAGGGCATCTAGCAGAATTTGTCGCAGGACCCGCGCCCCGCGGGGAATTCTGCCATTCCCGGCCGGGGGCCGGTCCTACACCATTAGCTGGCTTCAAGTTCCTTTATCTTTGCCTTCATTTTGGCCATCAGGCCGTCAAAGCCTTCTTTCTTGACGATCGTCTGGTAGGAACTGCGGTAGTTGCTGATCAGGCTGAC
>DAOVYA010000111.1 GCA_030635865.1 Gammaproteobacteria bacterium
ACATGCTCCTGCTGATCGAGGGCATGACTGCGCCGCCAGTCAGTCGGTCCAAAAAAAGCGTACACGGGAATCCCCGACATGGAGAGCACATGCATCGGGCCGGAATCATTGGTAATCGCAAAAGCCGCATGTTGCCCGAGGGCAACCAGATCCATGTAGGAAAATGCGCCACTTGCATCCACGCCAGCCGCGCCTGAAAGCCGCTGGTTTAATTCCTGGTCATCCTGAGCACCTATCCAGATAACCGAAAAATCACACGCTTCCAACTGGCGCGCAAGATCAATAAAGTGCGCCTCCTCCCAACGCTTTGACTGCCAGTGCGGGCTGGAACCGGCGTGCATCAACACCCGTTTCTTATCCCCGGGCACATGCTTTTTGAGCCATGCAGATACGGCAGATGATGATCGGTCCTGGAAAATATCCGGCATCTTTTGCGTGGCTGGCGTAATACCTGCCATATCCAGCAGCGCATTCAAACGTTGAAAGGCATGTGTGCTGTCATCCTGATCAGCGGGAACATGGGTGTAGCTTATGCCTGTCTTTCTGCCGACTCGCTGCTGCGCTTGTGTCAGTAACGTCATAATGCGACTGCGTGTTGAACCCTGTAGATCAAACACTGCCTTGAAATGCCGACCAAGCAGCCAGTACATCACCTGCCACATGGCGACAAATCCCTTGCGGGGAAACGCAACCACCTCAAGCCCGGGGACAACGGCTGCCAGTTCACGATATTCCGGTGCTGTCAGCAGGGTTACCCGGCCCTGTGGAAAGGACTCTACTATCCTTGTTATGTGTGGCAGGGAAAGAATGACATCACCCAGCGCACCTAGCTTGATAACAAGGACATCCCCGGCTTCACGCGAGCGCTGCAACATCACTACCGGCCTACAGGAAAACGTCCTTTCCTGTGCATTAGCTCGACCAGCTTCTTCCATGTCTTCCTGACCCGGCTATCGACACGCCGCTGACCGTAGTATGCCAGCAGGAACCGCAAGCGCTCTGTGGTTGTCACGCCCGAGGTCCGCCGGTTAAGGGTATCAAGATCACGCAACATTGCCTGTTCAACAGAGAATGTATGCTTTGCCTTCTCAAGATCAATCAGCCGGATATCCGGTTCCGCATCAATATCTTTCAGAAATATATGCTTTGGAAAAAAACAGTTATGTTGCATCCGGTTCTGGTGCATCAACCGCGCGACCCCGGCAAGACGCGTAATAAACCGATGCCAGGCCCGTTTGTCAGGCCAACCGGTCTGCTGCCAGTTCTGAATGCAATCATCCAGTGACTGATAGCCTGAGAGTTCGCGTGTAATCAGGATTGACTGGCGTTTGCCATCTACCTTGCGCTCTGCAAAATACAGAACATCAAGGGTCGGAACACCACATGTTTGCAGCCTTTTCAGATTATGGAACTCGCGTCTGAAGGTCAGCCCCCCTGCAAGCGGGTGTGCCGGCGTGCGGGTGATGTGGCCCTGCTGGCGCTTGATAAACACCCCCGCACGACCACCATCCGCTAAAACAAGTTCAGCCTGTGAAACGCCACTCCAGCCACCACGGCGCTGGTTGGGTTCTTCAAACCAGCCGATATCAAGTGCCCAGATGGCATCAAAGCTGTCCAGGCCATTACTATGTGCCAGCTGCTTCCAGTCGTTTGCTTGATAAGCACGCATGATGTCTGACAATGACGCATGTTACTGGCAGACGCAACGCCTGTTTACAGCGAACTGTTTATCGCATGAGATGTTATTATTCGCTTGTTATCTTGATCGCGTGAGGCTGTTTGTATCAATGCGGATAAACCCCTGTTTAATTGAATCCCCTCTCCCCGGCCCTCTCCCGGGGGGGACGCCTGCAGGGATGGTCACTCCGGGCTTCCTGCCCTCTCGTGACACTTGTACATCCCTGTACATCGTAGGTGAGGGGCGTGAGCAGGAGCAGTTGCCGAGAGGGAGTAAATCCTGATACGACACGTAACACCTGGACACCATGCAAATGAAAACCCACAGAATCCCAATTAGCAGCGAGGAATTCAGTCGACTGCGTGAAGGAGCACGGGTGCTGGAGATGGACTTGCGCGGTGAAAAAGTTTTACTCACTCCGGATAAACACATCATCAAGCTGTTTTACCCACGTCGTCGTTTTACCTCGGCCACCATTTACCCCTATGCGCTGCGCTTTTGGAACAATGCACAAAAGCTGCATAAAAAAGGAATACCCACAGTAACGTGCAAGCAGCTGCGTTATGACAAGCAAAATAGCCGCCATGTCATTACCTATCCCCTGTTGGCCGGGACGACGCTCAGGGACTGCCTGGAGAAATCCCCGGACAATAATGACTACCTGACAAAGCTGTCCGCCTTCCTGGCGATGCTGCACAAAAAAGGCATACTGTTCCGCTCCATTCACCTGGGTAATATTCTGGTGCTGGAGAATGGCGGGTTCGGGCTGATTGACATAGCAGATATGTCAATACAGATACGTCCGCTCGGTCTTTTCAAGCGCGCCCGCAACTTCAGACATTTACTGCATGACCAGGCAGACCGGAACAGCCTGAACCAGTACGGTTACGAACGCTTCCTCAGGCAGTATGAAACAGATGCCAATATCAATGGTTTCCGGCGCAAGCTGTTTCGTACCCTGATTAGCTATTACGCGCCCGCAATGAAATCCTAGACATCGCGGATGCAATCCGCCTCTATAGACCCGTAGCCCGGATTCCGTTTCACTCCATCCGGGCTACAGACTGATAAAGGGAAAGCGTTTTATCCAGCATCTCATCCAGTGTCCAGGATTGAACCCCCTGCATGGAGGGTGGTGACTCAAACCAGCTTGCCAGTTTTTCAACCATCGCACCCGGGTCAAGCGGTACAATACTGCCTTGCAAAAACCTGGACTCAAGTTGTTCGCCGACGCCACCATGCGCATAACCGGCAACCGGTACACCGAGACTTAGTGCCTCGTTTATGGTGCGCCCAAAGGCCTCGGGCTGCTGCGACACCGACAGGACTGCATTAGATGTCGCCATTATCTCGCGTACATCTGGTCTGAATCCTGTAAATGTCACTGCGTCAGCAATCCCGGCTGCCGCAATTGCTCCGTCCAATTCCTTGCTCAAGCGATTCTTTCCCCGTGGGATCTCGCCAACCACCAGGCCATGCACCGGGATACCACGGTTTTTTAGTGCCGCGACAATCGTGATGAAATCAAAGACACCTTTTCTGCGGTTGATGCGCCCCGGCAAGGTGATGACGTAACGCTCTGTCAATTGAGGATACTGGCGCTTCCATGCAGCCAACCAGTCCTCATCCGGGCGGAATTCTTCAGGGAAAATATTTCGGTCAACACCTCTTTGAATCACGCTGACACGGTCTGGCGCAACAGCGGGATAATTATCCAGCACGTAGTCTCGCGCACATTCGGAGACGGCTATCACCCGTTCACCTTTTGTCATCACCGCACTGTAGGCATTCACGGAATACAGACCATGTACAGTCGTAATAAAATGCGGGCGATTGCGTGGATCCATACCACGCCAGGCCAACCAGGCCACCCAGGCAGGCAGCCTGGAGCGGGCATGCAAAATATCGATCTGTTCAGTAAGCAGCAGTCGCCGCAGACGCGGGACCAGGCGCAGGGTAGAAAGAGACTTGCGGCCGACCGGCCAGCGGATATGTTCGGATCCTTCGGCAAGCAAACGGGGAACCAGACGACCGGTTTCTGAAAGCACCAGGGAACGAAAACCCTGGCGGACCAGTGCAGCAGCAACATCCAGTGTGCCTTGCTCGACACCGCCGCCATCAAGTGCTGGCAGCAACTGTAAAACCGTCAACTGTCTAGCCCGCATTTCTCACCAGTCGGCGCGAATATCGCGCAGCAGATTTGTTTTCACAAGGGATTTTCTGACCGAGTGGAATACCAGTGTGTATTTCCGACGATGTACAGGGATGTACAAGTGTCGCGGGAGGCAGGATGCCGGGAGCGACGTGAAGAAAATCCCTTGTGGGAACAAATATCAAGTGAGATCGTGTCGATCTGGTGAGAAATGCGGGCTAACTACCTGCTCCCCCACTGGTTGCAGATTTGTTCTGCCACACGGTTGGCCTCGTCGTAAACCTGTTCAGGATGGGACAGGGGGTGTCCCGCACACCAGTCGCTAAAGGTACGTATGCTGCTGGTAGAAACCAGGTTTCGCACGCCTCTGACGACCCGGTCATTACGGCGTGGCGGCACTGTAAGCAGGCCAACCGGTATTCTTGCCGTCAGTGCCTCGTAAATCATGGATACGCTGTCTTCCGTTATCCAGGCACAACAGGCCCGATCGAGTTGCTCTGACAACCACTGATCCGTGGTATCACGCCAGGAGAAGATACTGAGCTTCAAATTCCGGTTAAAAATCTTTTGCCTGACACGCTCGGCAAAACCGGCCGGTGTGCGGCGCGATGTGGTCAGTACCCAGTGTTTAACCGGGGAAAAGCGGATAACCCTGGAAATTTGCTCAAGAACCACCCTGTAATTCCAGTGATAGTGCCTGGACGGTCCGCCAATCATCAACAGGCCCTGGTCACTTTTCTCACCGGTCGTTGCCTGCATACGGTTCAGGCTTCCCCGGGTGACCAGGATATTCGATGCCGGTTTCGGCCGATCATGTTCCGGGATCACGCAGAGATCAAACATGGATTTTGGCAAGTCCGGCGTCATCAGTACCGCCGCCCTGCCACCCCGGGCACGTCGCGCGGCCAGTAACGGCAGGTGAGTGGAGTGACCGGCACCCAGCATCAGCCAGGGGTCCGGCAACAGCGAACCTGCAGGGAAGCGGCCAATCATCCAGTCAAGGCCGGCACCGGGTCGCACAGGAATATCATAGATGTCGATGGGGATACGGCGCTGCAAGGCATCAACCAGCCCGAGGCTCTGGTTGTCGTGCCCAGGTTTGCCATCACTGAAACGCCAGACCACTTGTGCCTGCTTACGGTGCGGTAAAACCCGCACCTGAGGATCACGATGGTGCCTCTGTGTCAGTCTTTCAGAAGATAATCGGCGCCGCAGTAGGGGCATTTCGCCTTTCCTGTTTTTTCAATAGGGAGATAAACACGCGGGTGCGAGTTCCACAGACTCATGCCTTCCATCGGACAGTGCAACGGCAAATCCGTTTTGCTTACTTCATAGCGATTTTCTGAATTGGCCTGAACCAGCTTGTTATCAGCTGCTGCTGACGCCGTGTCGGGATTGGGCACTGGACTTCCCCTGGAACGTTGTTATACGAGCACACACGGGATACGCTGCCTCCTGCGCATCCCCTTGTCGGCCAACTATTATACATAAGCAACCCCCCCTGTAACCCGGATACCGGTAATCACACCAACAGTCCACCTCCTGCTCGTCACAGTCAACAGAAAAACAGGTAAATATTGATTATATTCAACAAGATGGTGTGGCGTTACTACGTGCGCCAATGGTAAAGTCTGCCCGCTTACAGCATACTTCGAATCCACCCGTCCTGTTTTCCATTCCCATGAACAGTAAAAAACTGTATCTGCGATTACTTAAATATGTTTTCCCGTACCGGAAGGCATTCCTGTTTTCGCTGTTGGGTACCGTTGCCTTTGCCGCGACCGAACCGGCAATGCCGGCACTCCTGAAACCACTGCTGGATGAAACCTTCGTAACAAAGAATCCTGAAGGACTGGCGCGGCTACCATTGTTGTTGATGTTGCTGTTTTTCGTACGTGGCGCAGCCAGCTTTATCAGCGGTTATGGAATGAAATGGGTCGCAACACGGGTGGTCATGGACCTGCGCAAGGAAATGTTCGACAGGCTGCAAACACTACCCGTTCACTA
>DAOVYA010000139.1 GCA_030635865.1 Gammaproteobacteria bacterium
AGTTCCGGTGCGCACCAGATGTAGGTCTCTCTTCTTTTGTTGTCGCGCAGCTTGGTGATCTTCACGGTTTTGAAGGTGCCGGCAGGCAGTTCCAGGGTTTCGTGGCCAATAACCCGGAAGCGGTATTCCTTGAGTTTTCCACCATCTGCGATATTGAACGTGACTTCGGTTTTGCCTTCACTTAGCGCGAGCATCATGCCGAGCTGTGAAGCCAGCTTGTCCAGTGTGCCGGCCGGAATATCCATTCTCCAGCGGCTTTCCTGGACGTTGTTTTCGACCGTCATGTCGTCCCAGTTAAATGACAGAATGGCTTCGCGTTCCCTGCTGCCACCGGTGCGCTGGTAGTGATAGTGGTCTGGCCGTACCCGGTTGTCGATGATGTGTCCGCGGCTGCTCTCAAAGAGTTTGTCCCTGAAAAGCCAGGAAGCCCATCGTGCCGGAGAGCTGCGCGATTCATACAGGTATTCATTGTCAGCCTTGTTTACCAGGGAGATGCTCGATGTCCCGATGGTTAAATTGCCGCGTTTCAGCTGGTAGCTGGCTTCGAAGTCGGGCAGGGGTGCGGCATGCAATATGGATGACAGCAGGATTGCTGTCATCATCAGTAAAGACTTTTTCGGCGTATCGGTCAGCATGGTGCTGATGTGTCTTCGGACAATGTTTCCGGATGCTCAAGCAGGTTTCCGTCCAGATGGATTCGACCATTTTCATCCAGAAAGATTCGTCCTTCAGCGAACCAGTGGATGGCCTGTGGGTAGAGCCGGTGTTCCTGCTCCAGTACCTTTGCTGCCAGGGTGTTGGCGGTGTCATCCGCGCGGACCGCTACACGGGCCTGTAGCACCACTGGTCCGCCATCCGTATCTTCGGTGACAAAATGAACGCTTGCACCGTGTTCCCTGCTGCCCGCATCAATTACACGCTGGTGGGTATTCAGCCCGGGAAAGTCGGGCAGGAGGGACGGGTGGATATTCAACATGTGCCCCCGGTAATGATTCACAAAGCCGGGGGACAGGATGCGCATGAACCCGGCCAGCACGACCAATCCGGGCCGGTAGCTGTCGATGCAGGTCTGCAGTGCCTGATCAAATGTTTCCCGGTCTTCATAGGTTGTGTGATCGATGACCCTGGTTTCGAGCCCGGCCTGCCTGGCGTGTGCCAGGCCAGTTGCATCGGGCCGGCTGCTGATCACGGCACGGATGTCGACCGGCAGTTCACCATTGGCTGTCTTGTCAATGATGGCTTGCAGGTTGCTTCCCCGGCCTGATATCAGGATGACAATCGGCAGGGGACCGTCCTGAACCCTGTTTGCACCACGGGAGTCGTTCATTCAGTGAGTGTGACTTCGGGCTTGCCCTTTCCCTGTTCAACGTGGCCTATGATGCAGGCCGTTTCGCCCTGTGCGCGTAAATGCTGCAGTGCCGCCTGCGCATCGCTGGCGGCAACTACAACGGCCATGCCGATGCCGCAGTTAAAGGTACGGTACATTTCCTGCGCATCCACATTGCCGTTGCGCTGCAACCAGTCAAACACGGGGGACTGTTGCCAGGCATGTGTGTCAATGATGGCATTGCATCCATCCGGCAGTACCCGTGGCAGGTTCTCGGTAAGACCGCCGCCGGTGATATGTGCAAGGGCATGCACCTTGAGTGTGCTGAACAGGGAGAGCAGCGATTTGACATAAATGCGCGTGGGCGCAAGCAGCCACTCTGCCAGTGGCTTGCCGTCGAGCGGGTCACCCAGCTTGCTGCCACTGCGTTCGAGTATCTTGCGTATCAGGGAATAGCCGTTCGAGTGCGGGCCGGATGATTCCAGCCCGATGATTGCATCACCGATTGTTACTGCCCTGCCGTCGATGATGGCGGATTTTTCGACAATGCCGACGCTGAACCCGGCCAGGTCATAGTCGCCGCCGGCGTACATGCCCGGCATTTCCGCGGTTTCGCCGCCGACCAGTGCAGCACCGGCCAGTTCGCAACCCCGGGCAATACCCTTGATGACATCGGCGGCCACATCGAGATCGAGTTTCCCGGTGGCGTAGTAGTCGAGAAAGAACAGGGGTTCGGCACCGGCGACCACGATGTCATTGACGCACATGGCCACGAGGTCGATGCCGATGGTGTCATGCAGGCCGGCTTCCACGGCGAGTTTCAGCTTGGTGCCGACCCCGTCCGTGCCGGAAACCAGCACCGGCTCCCGGTATTGCCCCAGCGGTAATTCGAACAGCGCACCGAACCCGCCGAGGCCGGCGAGCACGCCCGGGCGCCGGGTTTTGGCGACGGCCGGTTTGATTCTCTCAATGAGTTGATTGCCGGCATCGATATCAACACCGGAATCACGGTAGTTGAGGGATTCAGTGGTGCTCTTTGATGGACCGGTTTTATCTTGTACGCTCACTCGAGGATTCCATGGGTCAGGGCAGCGCTATGGTAGCGGTCGGTTGTCACCGCTGTAAACCCGGTTCCTGATATGGTCAAATTCTACTGATACCCGTATGCTTTGGCAGGGTCTGCCAATCGAGGTTTTCTGGATAACGTATGGAAATTTATCAACAAAGAACAAAATTCCAGGTCATTGTTGCCTGTCTGCTGTGGATGATGGCGTCTCTGGCAGGGGCCGGCATGTCACAGCAGCTGTTTGAATCCGAGGTGATTGTTCGCAGCCAGGCACCTGCCGTCCGTGCAGAAGCCATGAAATCGGCGCTGGAAGAGGTACTGGTCAGGGTGGCCGGGCAGAATTCCGTGTTGATGACGGAACCAGCCAGGGAACTGTTGCAGAAACCTTCTCGCCTGGTTCAGCAATATCGCTATTTTACGGTTCCTGACAGCCAGCCACCGATACTGAAACTCTGGGTACGCTTTGATGGTGACGCCATTCGCCAGGCATTGCAGCAGCAGGGATTGGCATATTGGGGTGTAGAGCGACCGGATACCCTGGTGTGGCTGGCCGTTGAAGATCGTGGCGAGCGTTATGTGGTTTCTGCAGATGATGAGAGTGATGTACACAAGCAGATGGTGGAGGTGGCCAGGCAGCGCGGCGTGCCTGTCCTGTTCCCCCTGATGGACCTTGAGGACCAGTCACAGGCGCGTTTTTCGGATATCTGGGGCGGGTTCTTCGAGCACGTACTAAAAGCATCGGCACGCTATAACCCGCAGGCGATCCTGATTGGACGTCTGAACCGCAGTCCTTCCGGTGGCTGGTCTGCACGCTGGTATATGGATGTTGCCGGCAAGACAGCGTCATGGTCGGACAGCCGGCAACAACTTGCCGTGTTGTTGCAGCAGGGCATGGATGATACGGCAGACCAGCTGGCTTCCCGGTTTGCAGTGGCGAATAGCGGTGGCAGTACCACTGTTGTCAGCATTTCCGTGGATGGCGTTCATTCGCTGGCCGCATACGCACGTATCAATCAATACCTCGCGTCACTGACCTCGGTGGTTGGTGTGCAGGTTGAGCAGCTAACCGGGTCACAGGTGCAGTACAGTTTGCAGCTTAACGGGGGACTGCAGGACCTGACGCGCACGGTATCGATTGGAACGGTACTCGAGCCCGTTGCAGGTAGTGTGCCCGGCAATTATCGGTTACGCCAGTGAAGCCGTCCGATATACCCAACATCATAACGGTCTTCCGTTTCCTGCTGGTTCCGCCGCTGGTCCTGTTGTTGTTGAACCACCGGTACGGCACCGCGCTGATCGTGTTTGGTGTGGCCGGTTTTTCAGATGCACTGGACGGTTTCCTGGCCAAGCGCTATGGCTGGGCCAGCCGGGTGGGCGCCATAATGGATCCGCTTGCCGACAAACTTCTGCTGGTTAGCAGTTTTGTGACACTGGGCTGGCTTGGCTGGATACCGCTCTGGCTGGTGGCGCTGGTTATTTTGCGCGACATCGTCATCGTGATTGGTGCAATGATTTATCACTGGTATGTGGCGTATCTCGAAACCACGCCCCCAACACTGGTGAGCAAGCTGAATACCTTTGCCCAGATCATGCTGGTACTGGCCGTGATGTTCAGCCAGTCGATACAGACCCTGCCTTTCCTGTGGCTCGATGTACTGCTGTACAGCGTACTGGTTACCACGATCTGGAGCGGCCTTGATTATGTCTGGGTCTGGGGGCGCCGTGCCTGGTCCGGTCGTGACAAATGAGTGCAGCCCCTCACAGTAACCCAATGAAGAATCCCCAATTGCCGCTGGGACTGTCGCTGAGGGAAGCCGCCCGGTTCGAGAGCTTTTTCCCGGGGCAGAACCGGGAGCTTTTCCAGGAACTGCAATTATCCGCGGAGGGTAAAGGGGAGACGCTGGTATACATTGCCGGCGCTGACGGGCTGGGCAAGACACATTTACTGCAGGCGGCCTGTCATCATGCAAGCGGTTGTCAGCGCAGCGTGGCCTATTTACCCTTGCGGCAGTTGCTGGACCTGACGCCGGCCGTGCTTGACGGCCTTGAGCAGATGGAACTCGTCTGTCTTGATGATGTACACGCCATTGCCGGAAATGGCGGCTGGGAGCGGGCCCTGTTCGATCTTTTTAACCGGGTGCGTGATCGCGGGAATACCTTGCTGGTCTCTGCAGGGAAACGTCCCGACCAGTCCGGCTTTGAGCTGGCTGACCTGGTGTCACGACTTGGTTGGGGTGTGACCTATACGCTCAAGCCCCTGGACGAGGATGATGTGCTAAAGGCCTTGTCCTGCCGTGCAAATGCACGTGGTCTGGAGTTGCCGGACGATACGGCCCAATTCCTGTTGCGCCGTTTTCCACGGGACCTGCCTTCATTATTTGCGTTGTTTGATACCCTGGATGCCGCCTCACTGGTCGAACAGCGGCGTTTGACTGTTCCGTTCGTCAAATCGGTGCTTGATCGATAAGAAATCCCATCTTTGCGAGGGACAAAGTGACACGGCAATCTCTTTAGTCCATTGCCAGATTCAGGAGATTGCTTCGCTGGTCGTGTCCGCGACTGGTTTTTATTTTCCCTGTTGATGTGGGCTCTCGCTGGTCGCTCCCGGCATGGCCCAGGCCAGCCTCTCGACCGGTTCCCGGTCTCACCTTCTCCTGCCTCCCGCGACCTCCTGCCTCCCGCGACACTTGTACATCCCTGTACATCGCGCAAGGCGCTTCTACAGGCTGAATTTGACGTTTGTAGAGTAGTATTAATAAAGGCAAACACCGTGGTCACCATGAAAAAACTAAAAACCCTTCCCGATTACCTCCGTCCCGGACTCGATATCGTGTCTATCGGCCTCAACCCGTCGCTGCCCTCGGTGCGCGACG
>DAOVYA010000314.1 GCA_030635865.1 Gammaproteobacteria bacterium
TTCTCTAATCGGCGGGAGACGACCCAATGTTCAGAACATTCACGCCCCTGAATTCAGATAATACGAGTATGTGGTTTTACTCATAGAGGAATCCCCGAATGCCTACTAAGATGAGTTAATAAGTAGAAAAATTGGCTTTCACTCTAGAGGGAAAAAGTCATGAGTTTAAAATCTACGACGGAAAAGACCTGTTGCTGGTGTGTCGCGATCACCATAGTAGCGCTGACATTGCTGGCGCTCACTTGGACGGTGATCCTCGCCAGTGATACAAGCGTGTTGGGCATGATCAAGATCATTTTTCCTGATTAATCGAGTTAATGCTTTAACTGCCATTCATTGACCACCCGTGTAGGGCAGAAGTTGGCCGGTTTTCACCGTCTACCGGTATCTTTGGTAACCGGCATTCAGGGTGCCAGGAACGGCAAGTATCCGACCGTACCCGGTCGTTTAGCAAATAACTATCTGATAATTAGCTAAAAGACCGGAGTCGACCCATCCAAGACCTTCAAGCTGATTATCTGAACGTCTTATAAGCAGCGGATAGCCGCCATTCGAGAGCCTGTCAAAACCCCCAAATCAATGGCACCAATCCGACAGTCACCAAGCCCACTAATAGAGTCAGGGGCAAGCCGATACGCACGAAGTCCGCGAACCGGTAACCCCCCGCGTTGTACACCATCAGGTTGGTTTGGTAGCCGATGGGTGTGGCGAAACTGGCCGACGCAGCCACCATGATGGTAATTGCGAACGGCATTACATCCACATTCATGTGATGTGCCGCCGACAGGGCGATGGGGAAGGCCATCACCGCCGCGACATTGTTGGTGGCGATCGCAGTCAGCAGCGCGGTGGCGGTGAACACCAATGCCAGTGTGGCCCAGGGATTGCCACCCGCAAAGCCGATGATGCCGTCCGCCAGTACCCCGGCAACGCCGCTCTTTTGTAGCGCTGCGCCGACGCCAAACGACGTTGCGATAACGACAAGCACCTGCCAGTCCGGCGCCCGTCGTGCCACCTGTGCGCTGGTGCAGCCCAGCGCGATCATCAAACCGGCAGCCACCAGTGCCGCTTCCAGCATGCTCAACAGGCCACTCGCCGCCAGTGCTACCATGCCAATAGTAATGGCCAGCGCGGCCGGTGCACCTTCGTGATTGAGTGGATGAAAACCTCCGACCTCGCTCACCAGCAAAAAATCCCTTGACCGGCCTTGCTGGTCAATGAAAGTCGGCCGCGCCTCGAGCAGCAGGGTATCGCCTGCATGCAGTACCATATCGCCGATCTTGCCACGCAGGCGTACGCCGTTACGGGCCAGGGCTATGATGACGGCGTGATAACGCGTGCGGAAGCCGCCCGCCCTGACACTCTTGCCCGCCAGCGGATTGGTACTCGACACGACCGCCTCGAAAAAGCTGCGGTCCTTGCGGGCCCCCTCCAGTTTCATCACCTGGTTCGTCGCAGGCACCAGGCCACGAATGCGATGCAGATCAACCACTGAATCGATGGCGCCCACGAAGATGAGCCGGTCATTGGCCTTCAGGCGTTCCCCCGGTTCCACCGCCGGCAGGATGGCGCCGTCACGTTCAATCTCGGCGAGGAACAGGCCGGGCAAAAGCTACGCAGCCCTGCTTTCTCGATGCTGGAACCTTGCAGCGGGCTGCCTGCTTCGACCAGCATTTCCGTTGTGTATTCCCGTATGCCGTTGCCGTCAACCAGCGGGTCCCTGCGCTCGGGCAACAGTCGGTTGCCGAAGAGGAGCACGAACAGGAACACACTTATAGCGATCGGCAGACCGATCCATGCCAGGTCAAACATGGCCAGCCCGGGACCACCGATTTGATTCACCAGCAGGCCGTTGACCACCAGGTTGGTACTGGTGCCGATCAGGGTGCATGTGCCACCGGCGATACTTGCGTAACTCAGCGGAATCAGTATTTTGGACAGAACCAGGTTATTACGCTGCGCCCACTCCTTAACCGCCGGCACGAACACGGCCACCACGGGCGTGTTGTTGAGAAAGGCGCTGAGGACAGCGGCCGGCGCCATCAACCGTGCCTGTGCATGACGGGTATGGCGTGGCCGGCCGAGGATATGCTGCACGATCCATGCGACGGCTCCGGTTTCGGTCAGGCCGCTGACCACGATATAGAGCACGGCCACGGTCAGCATGCCCTGGTTGGAGAACCCGGCGAGTGCCTCCTCGGGCAACAGCACGCCGGACACCAGCAACAGGGTCAGCCCACCCGCCATAATGATGTCGGCCGAGATCCAGGTGAATGCCATCAGGGCGAAACAACCCACCACAACGGCCAGCGTCAGCCAGGCTTCCCAACCCATGTATCACATCCGAATGGTGAAATAATCCGGCGAGCCTGATCGATCTTCAGATGGCTCGCCGTTCATTGATCAGGCTCTGGGATTATTGATACACATCGCCTGCTTCTCAGGCTGTGATCTTGAGCGGTTCATAACCTGATTTTAATGCACCGCTTGAATCCAGGTAGGCCAGTAGCTGGTTGACCGCTTCGGCCACGCTAATCGAACCGGCCTGTATATTTAGCTCGGGATGTTCGGGTACCTCGTAAGGGCTGTCGATTCCTGTGAACTGTTTAATTTCACCTCGAAGCGCTTTTTCATAAAGCCCCTTGGGATCCCGTTCCTTGCACACTTCCAGTGATGCATCGACAA